>CACXFT010000017.1 GCA_902767045.1 uncultured Prevotellaceae bacterium
CGGACTGTGGTCTCTAACAAGTGCACAGCACTCCGAAGGAGTGCACGAACACCAAGCTCGGCGACCCCTTCGGGGTCGTTTCATTGGGTTGGCAGCCGAATCCGGGGGTGCTCGCTCCGCTCGTACCCCCGGTTACTGAGAGTGGACGCCTTCAGCGTCCTTCTCCCAATGAAAGAAGACTATTCCATGGGCGCGCAGCACCAGCGCGACACTTTGAGCATGACCGCCATGCCGGGCACCTCTTTGAGCAGGTAGTATTTTTTGCTGGTGCGCACAAGCTTGCCGGTGAGCCCTTTGAGCGGACCGTATTTCACCACTACGGGAGCTCCCTTCTTCATCTTTGCCTCTTCTTCGCTCAGAAATTTGCGCATCATGATTTCCGGGTTGCACATCACGCGGAACTCAAACATTTGGCGGGCCGGTATCTCGGCATATTCAGGTGTTTCGCGATTCTTTCGGATAACCGACATTTTCAGGTCGGTTTCCGAAACAATCTTGCGCATTTCCCTTTCAGCAATGGTTTTCTTCACGAAGATAAGGTTTGTAACCACGGGTTTGAGCACATGGCGAATGTGGTGTTCCTTATCTTCTATGTCAACGTATTGCATGGGAATGAAATACTCCAAGTCGTTCTCCAGGAAATAGGCCTGCACTTCTTTATGTCTGATGGAGTATAACTTCACTGCATACCACGGGATATTATCTTGTTCTATGATTTCGCTCATTTAGTAATTTTTTAGGGCGCAAAAGTAATCATTTTTTGCGAAACCACAAAACAAAAGTTTCCATTTAATTGTTCAGCCACTCAGAGATGAGTGCTTTTCCCTCTGGTGTGAGCACACTTTCGGGATGGAACTGCACGCCGCGAATATCGTATTGCCGATGGCGCAGGGCCATGATCTGTCCGTCGTCGGTTCGCGCTGTCACCTCTAAACAGTCGGGGAAGTGTTCGTTGGAGACCACCCACGAGTGGTATCGGCCAATGAGCATGCGCCGGCCTTCGTAGGTGCATTCGCTCTGCACGCCATGATAAACCTCTGAGAGGTTTTCCAGCTTGGCACCAAAAACCTCTCCGATGGCCTGGTGGCCCAGACATACACCAAGCATGGGTTTGCGCCCGGCGTATGCGCGGATAACATCAAGCAGCAGACCCGCTTCCGAGGGGATGCCGGGTCCCGGACTGAGAATGATTTTATCGAAGCCTTCCAGTTCTGAGAGCTGGAAGCGGTCGTTACGCAGCACGGTTACTTCGGCACCGAGTTCTCTCACCAAGTGGGCAAGGTTATAAGTAAACGAATCGTAGTTATCGATGATGACGATTTTTTTCATATAGCTGACGGGTTGACAATTTAACGAGTAGACAAGTTGATGGCATGGCGCAGAGCCCCGAGTTTGTTGTTCACTTCCTGCAGTTCATATTCTTCATTGCTTTTGGCCACGATGCCGCCTCCGGCCTGGAACCACAGTTCGCCGTTTCGTGCCACAAAGGTTCTGATGGTGATGGCCTGGTTCAGGTTTCCGTTGAAGCCGATGTAGCCGATGCAACCACCGTAGGCCCCGCGGTTGTGGGGTTCGTAGGACGAGATGAGTTGCATGGCCCTCACCTTGGGAGCTCCGGAGAGGGTGCCGGCGGGGAATGTGTCTACAAAAGCTTTCAGTTTGGCAGCAGGCGAGTCGTCGTTGAGTATTCCGCTCACACGGCTCACCAAATGAATCACATGACTATAGTACTGCAAGTCTTTATAGAACTCCACCCTCACTCCATGACAGTTGCGCGAGAGGTCGTTGCGTGCCAGGTCAACCAGCATCACATGCTCTGCATTTTCCTTGGGGTCTTGTCTCAGATACTCTGCATTCTTCCGGTCTTCTTCGGCATTTCCCGTTCGCCGGGTGGTGCCTGCGATGGGGTCGATATAAGCCTTGCAGCCCTCTATGCGACAATGTGTTTCGGGCGAAGAGCCAAAGATTCGGAACCCACCGAAATCGAAATAGAACAGATAGGGTGACGGGTTGATGGAGCGCAGCGTGCGATAGAGCCGGAAGTCATCGCCCTCGTATCGCTGCACAAACCTACGCGAAAGCACAATCTGGAACACGTCGCCGCGCAAGCAGTGCTGTATGCCGCGCCGGATGTTGGCTTTGTGTTCATCGTCGGTGAGCGTAGAGGTGCACTCCCCCACTGCCTTGAAGTCGTAGGCTTTCACATTGGCCCGGTTCATGTCGCGCTCTATCGAGTCGAGCACGCTGTTGGCCTCAGTCTCTGCCTTTCCAGAAAGGTTTTCCCCTTCATCGTTCACCAGCGTAATCAGTTTAACCGTACTGTTGAAATGGTCAAACACGATAAGGTCGCGATAAACGATGTAGAGCATGTCTGGCGCATCGTTGCGATCCATCACCTCGTCTTTCACCGCAATGTTTTCGAAGTATCGCACCGCATTGAACGAGGTGTAGCCATAGAGTCCGCAAAGGTGAGCGTCGGCTCCCTCCACACGAAACCGCCCTAAGAACTGGGTCAGAGCATCTTCACAACGGTAGCTGGCACTAATAGACTTTCTTTCAACCTTCCCGTCGGGCAGGTTGAACACAGCCTCACCATGACTCATAGCCACGCTTGCCATGGGCCTGATACCAATAAACGAACGTGAGTTGTCTTTATCGTGATAGTCGGAACTTTCCATCAGTGCGCTTTGGGTATACAGGTCGCGCAACCGCATATACACCCCCACCGGTGTATACAAGTCGGCAAGCACTGTGCGCGAAACGGTTCGGTAGTTAAAAGTCTCCATATTCTTTGGCAAACGATTTATTGTTGAGATAGGTTTGAACATCCTTGTCGCCTCTGCCGCTCACGGTGAGCACCACTACGTCGGTGGGTTTGAAGCTCAGTTTTTTCAGTGCTGCCACGGCATGAGCACTCTCGATGGCCGGTATGATGCCCTCCATGCGTGTCAGTTCGTAGCCCGCATAGATAGCCTCATCGTCGTTGACAGCCAACACGTTTGTGCGTCCGCTCTCAGCCAGGTGTGCATGCATGGGTCCTATGCCCGGGTAGTCGAGTCCGGCCGAAATGGTGAACGCCTCTTTGATTTGTCCGTCGGGGGTTTGCATCACCAGGGTTCGTGCCCCGTGCAGAATGCCCTCTGTTCCACAGTGCATGGTAGCCGCGGTATAGTCGGAGTGGATGCCGTGTCCGCCCGCTTCGGCCAGATAAATTTTCACTCGCTCGTCGTTGATGTAGTGGTAGATGGTTCCGGCAGCATTGGAGCCTCCGCCCACACAGGCGATGAGGTAGTCGGGATAGTTGCGTCCCACCTTTTCTTCGAGTTGCCATTTAATTTCTTCAGAGATAACGCTCTGCATGCGTGCCACAATGTCGGGATAGGGATGTGGTCCCATGGTGCTTCCCACGATGTAGAAAGTGTCTTGCGGATGGCAGCACCAGTCGCGAATGGCTTCAGAGCAAGCATCGCTCAGCGTCATGTTGCCCGTAGTAACTGCGTGCACCTCAGCTCCGAGCATGCGCATGCGCTCCACGTTGGTATGCTGTCGTTCCACGTCGGTTTTGCCCATGAAAATTTCGCAGCGCATGTTCATCAAAGCGCACACTGTTGCCGTGGCCACGCCATGCTGTCCGGCTCCGGTTTCGGCAATGATACGCGTTTTGCCCATGCGTTTTGCCATGAGAATCTGTCCGATGGTGTTATTGATTTTGTGTGCACCGGTGTGGTTCAGGTCTTCGCGCTTCAGGTAGAGCTGACAACCATAATGCTCACTCATGCGTTTGGCGAAATAGAGGGGCGAGGGCCGTCCCACATAGTCACGCAGCAGGTTGTGATACTCTTGCCGGAAGTCGTCGCTCTCGATGATGGGCAGATAAGCCTCCTGCAAGTCATGCACACACTTATAAAGAATCTCGGGAACGTATGCGCCCCCGTAGCGGCCAAAGAAGCCGCGTTCGTCTATGTTATAGTTTTTGTTCATTTGTCATTTATCATTTATCATTTAGCGCAGCGCCTCATTTATCATTTAGCGAAGCGCCTCATTTATCATTTAGCGCAGCGAATAGTGCGTCGATGGCTTCTTCGGCATTGCCGGTTTCGTTGAGCAGTGTTACGAACTTCGAACCTATGATGGCTCCGGCAGCATGGTTTTGTGCCGCCTGCAGGGTTTGGCGGTTAGAGATGCCGAAACCAATCATGCGTGGGTTCTTCAGCTGCATGCTGTCGATGCGGCGGAAGTAGTCGAGCTTGGCATCGCCGAAACTACTCTGTGCGCCCGTGATGGAAGCCGACGAAACCATATAGATGAATCCGTCGGTATGTTGGTCGATGAGCCGGATGCGCTCTTCCGAGGTTTCGGGCGTAATCATCATAATGACGCGCAGGTCGTAGCGGTCGGCCAGTGGTTTCACGTCGCTCAGATAATCCTCGAAAGGCAGGTCGGGAATGATCACTCCCGAGATGCCGGCCTCTACGCAGGCCTGAAAGAAGGGCTCGAAGCCCATGTGCATCACCACATTCAGATAGCCCATCCACACGAGTGGAATGGTTATTTCGTCTTTTATCTGGCGCAGCTGTTCAAACAGGCGCTGGGTTGTCATGCCGTTGCGCAGTGCCACCGTGCCTGCACTTTGAATAACCGGTCCGTCGGCAAGCGGGTCGCTGAAGGGCATGCCCACCTCAATCATGTCTATGCCCCGCCGCTGCATGGTTCTGATCACATCGGCGGTACCCTCCAGGGTGGGGCATCCTGCACAGAAATAGAGCGAAAGCAACTTGCGGTTGCGGCTTTCGGCAAACAGTTTGTTAATTTTATTCATATCATTCAAGTTTTTGTGTTGGAGAGTCGAGAGCTTAGAGTTGGAAAGGAAGAGCCCCTTAAGGTTTTAACAGGGGGTAGCCAGCCATTCTAGAACCCCATAGGGGTTTAATAGGGGTAGCCAGCCATTCTTATGGCTGGTAGAGCATCCGATGTGTATTGCGCGTGCCTTTAGGTACGCTACATTCCACATGCTTTCCTGTGTTGCGTACCTAAAGGCACGCGTTGAATGGTGGCCCCAAATTCCTCCAGCCATAGGAATGGCTGGCTACCCCTATCATGCCCCGCTGGGGCATTTCGTGCTTGAGAATCACCACTAGCAAGTTCTGCTCTCTGTTTTTAAAGCTCATTTAACATTTATCATTTATCATTTAGCGAAGCGCAGCGCAGCGCCTGAATGAAGGTTCGCAACCGTTCCACATCTTTCTGTGCCGGGGCTGTTTCGAACCTACTGTTCAGGTCTATGCCGGCAAAGCGGGGATGGCGGAACTGCAGAATGCGTTCTGCATCGTCGGGACCAATGCCGCCACTGAGCAGAAAGGGAGTCTGTCCCTGATAGTGGTCGAGCACCGTCCAGTCGAACTGTTCTCCGCTTCCACCCACCAATGGCGTCTTGGTGTCGAAGAGGAACAGGTCTACGCAGCCTTCATATTTACTGCAAAGGTCGAGGTCGTCAGCCGAAGCCACGCTGATGGCTTTGATGAACTTCACCCCCTGTCGGATGTCGGGGTCGAGCGTGCGTCGCAGGTTATCAATCATCACGGCACTTTCATTGCCATGCAGCTGCACATAGTCGAGCTGGTAGTTGTAGACGCGTGTAATAATGTTCTGGGGCATATCGTCTACGAACACCCCTACCCGCTTGGGCAGCTGCTTGCCAAGGGGGTTGGTCTGCCAATGGTCGTCGCCATCGAGATGACTGCGGTCGGGCATGGTTCCCGTCGGCGTGGGCACCATGTGAACATAGCGCGGGCTTTTCTCCCAGAAAATGAATCCCAGCAAGTCGATGTCTAACTCAGATACTGCGCGAATATTTTCGGCATCGCGCATGCCACAAACTTTTATGAGCATATAGTGAAGAGTGAAGAGTGAACAGTGAACAGTGAAGAGTGAAGAGTGAAGAGTGAAGAGTGGAGAGTGAACAGTGAAGAGTGTACAGTGAACAGTGAACAGTGAAGAGTGAAGAGTGGAGAGTTCTCCATCTCGTAGTCCCCTCCTTTCATAAAGGAGGGGTAAGGGGTGGTTCGTGTAATCAACCCTATTCGCTGTTCAATAATCACTATTAACTGGGAAAAGTTACACGCCCCCTAAGCCCCTAAGTCCCCTAAGTTAGGGGGGTGGGGGGCTGAAGTTACACGAACCACCCCTAACCCCTCCTTTATGAAAGGAGGGGACTACTACTTGAGAACTCCGCGCTTGAGAACTCCGCGCTTGAGGCCACTCGTTTGAGGTTTTCTCCATCTCCATTTATCATTTATCATTTAGCGTAGCGCATAGCGAAGCGTCTCATTTATCATTTAGCGTAGCGCCTCTATGAACTTTCCCAGTGCCATGCCGGGGTCTTTGGCCATCATGAAATGCTCGCCCATGAGGAAGCCCCTGAAACCAGCCTCTCGCAATGCCGTCACCGTTGCGGGACTGGAGATGCCGCTCTCGCTCACTTTGCAAGCGTTGGCGGGGAGCCGCGAAGCCAGACGGAAAGAGTTCTCCACATCGGTAACGAAACTTCCCAGGTTGCGGTTGTTCACCCCACACATGTCGGGTTCAAGTTCGGCATAGTCGAGTTCGTTTTCGTGGTGCATCTCAAGCAGCACTTCCATACCCAGATCGTGGGCTTTATCCATCAGCCAGCGGCAATCGTCTTTCGAGAGTACTGAGGCAATGAGCAACACTGCCGAGGCTCCGCACAGGCGTGCTATGTAGAGCTGATATAACTCTACGATGAAGTCTTTAAATAAAATAGGTATATGCACCCCCGATTTGCGGGCCAGGCGAATGAACTCGCCGTGGCCGCCGAAGTAATCCAAGTCGGTGAGTATGCTCACAGCGGCAGCCCCGTTCTGCTGATAGGCAAGGGGAATCTCTGTGCAACTGGCCTCTTGATTGATCCATCCCTTCGACGGACTCTTCCGCTTGAACTCGGCGATGATGCCGGTGGGCGACTTCAGCAGTGCCTCGCGCATGGAGGGCAAGGGCGGTTGTGAGCTATCCTTTAGTATATCGCCCACCTGCCGATAAACATTCATGGGAGTGGCAATTTCCATCATCCGCTCCAACTCTATGCGCTTGTGCGCAACAATTTCTTCCAGAATATCAGCCATATCGTTTTTCTTGATGCTTTATTCAACTGTTCAGTTCCACAAACTTCTTGAACGTGGCAAGGGCTCGTCCGCTGTCGATAGACTCGCGGGCAATGTCGATGCACTCTTCGATGCTCTTCTGTCCTTTCTCCAACACCTGAATGCCGAAGGCTGCATTGGCCAGCACAATGTTTTTCTGCGCTGGCAGGGCGGTGTTTTCAAGCACTCGGTCGAAAATTTCCTTGGCTTCTTCTTCGGTGGCTCCGCCAACAAGTTCTTCGGGTTTGGCAATGCTGAACCCCAGGTCTTGTGGCCGGAACACGCGCTCGTAGGTGTTGGTGGTTACCTTGAAGTCGCCCGTGAGCGAAATTTCATCGTACCCGTCGATAGAGTGCACAATGCCATAGTCTATTCCAATGCGCTGATACACATGGTGGTAGAGCCGCATCTGGTCGAGGTTGGCCACACCCAGCAGCTGACATTTCGGCTGACTGGGGTTTACGATGGGGCCGAGCAGGTTGAACACGGTGGGAAACTGCAGCGCCTTGCGGATAGGCCCCACAAACTTCATGGCTTTGGCAAAGAGCTGGGCATGCAGATACACAATGCCACACTCGTTGAGCGAACGGTTCAGTTTGTCGAGGTCGTCGGTAAACATCACCCCGTGGTTGGCAATCACGTTCGATGCTCCGCTGGTGCTTGTGGCTGCATAGTTGCCGTGTTTGGCCACCTTATAGCCCGCGCCCGCTATCACAAAGCAGGCAGTGGTGGAGATGTTGAACGTGTTTTTGCGGTCGCCTCCCGTGCCCACCACGTCTATGTAGCGGTCGCAGTCGAGCAGGGCGGGCACACCGGTTTGCAGAATACCGTCGCGAAAACCGAGCAATTCTTCAACGGTCACGCCCCGCATCTGCAGGGCAGTGAGCAGAGCCGTTATCTGTTCGTTGGGGAACTCACTCTTGGTAATTCCCAACAAAATGTCGCGAGTCTCTTCGCGCGAGAGGTCCTCGTGGTTGAGCATTCTGTTCAGGATGTCTTTCATTGTTGTCATTTTTGTGTTTGTTTGGTTGGTTGTTGTTATCTTTTCGTTTTGTCTGCACCCCAGTATAAGGAAAAGGGCCTGTCGTAAGTCTTACGGCAGGCCCTTGGAATATCTTCTTGTGTATCCACACGGCTTAACGACTCACGACTGTTACCATCTTGAGCTTCGCCACCACCATGCTGCAGATACCATTGTTGTCATTTTGTTATTCTTGTTTGAGTTTAAATTACATTTCGCTTGCAAAATTACAGCTTTTATTTGAATGTGCAAATTTTTCGACCACTTTTTCACTCTTCATCCTTAAAAGTGGGGATGACCATCCTCAAAGGTGGGGATGAAAAACTTTAGATGTGAGGATGTAAAACCTTAGCTTTTGGCAAATAAAAAGTGAAATATCTTATAATAAAACGGAAAAGGTTGCGTTTTATCAATATAACTCACAAACCCCATTTGCCTATGAATTATTCTACCCAAGAAGAAACGAAACCATCTGAAATGTCGCTGCACTTGATTCGACAAGTGGCCTACACGTTTAATTCGCACAAAATGGCTGGACGCATGAACAGCTCATATTGCTTTAATTAATATAAAATATGTGTACCTTAGTTTCGCCCTCATTGCTTTCGGCCAACTTCATAGACCTGAAGAGCGATATTGAAATGATTAACCGAAGCAGTGCCGACTGGCTGCATCTCGACGTGATGGATGGTGTTTTCGTTCCCAACATTTCGTTCGGTTTCCCTGTGCTGGAGGCTGTTGCCCGGGCATGCAAGAAACCGCTTGACGTACATTACATGATTGTGCAACCCGAAAAATTCATCGACCGCACCGCCCGCTTAGGTGCCATGATGATGAATGTTCACTACGAAGCCTGCACACACCTGCACCGAACCGTGCAGCAAATTCATCATGCCGGCATGAAGGCCGGTGTTACCCTGAACCCGTCTACACCGGTTTGTGTGCTGGAAGACATCATCACCGATGTTGACATGGTGCTGCTGATGAGTGTGAACCCGGGCTTTGGCGGCCAACAATTTATCGAGAACACCATCAACAAGGTGAAACGGCTGCGCCAGCTTATCAATGAGAGCGGCAGCCATGCACTCATTGAAATAGACGGTGGTGTGCAAAACGAAACCGCTCCGCGCCTGGTTGAGGCCGGTGCCAACGTGTTGGTGAGCGGCAGCTATGTGTTCAAGGCCGAAGACCCGCTGACAACCATCGACTGGCTGAAATCGCTGCGCTAAGGTTACTCCATCTGCAACGACATACGATTCTTTCGGGCCATGCGCCGCATGTTCAACACGGCATAGCGCATGCGCCCCAACGATGTGTTGATGCTCACGTTGGTGGCCTCGGCAATCTCCTTGAACGACATCTGCTGATAGAAACGCATATACACCACCTCGCGCTGAGTGGCCGGCAAGCTGTCCATCATGCGGCGCACATCGCGAAGAACCTGAGTGTTCACATACTCGTTTTCGATATTGGAGTCGAGCAGGTCGCTGCCTTTCAAATTAGAAAGGTCGTTGTCTTGCGTGGGTTCCACAATGCGGTCGGCCCGCTGCTCCCTGTACCAGTCCATCATCACGTTGTGGGCAATGCGCATGAGCCATGCCAGAAACTTGCCACTGGTGGTGTAGCGCCCTTCGTGCAAACGGCTGATGGCTTTCAGAAACGTTTCCTGAAAGACATCGTTTGCCATCTCCTGGTCGCGAACCACGAACAGAATATAGGAAAACAACTTTGACTGATTGCGGCTGAGCAACAAATCGAAAGCCTTGTTGTTGCCATCAATATAAGAAACGGCCAACTCTTCGTCGGTCATCTCGCAGAGATTCTTCATTTTCTATAAGCGTTTTTGTTCTTAAGTAAATGATGTTTCGATAGGCAACGGCTATTAATTTATTGTGTGAAATGTGTTAAATAATGCTGCAAAGATATGGTTTTATATTTTAACCACCAAAACTTTTATTGAAAAATAGACTTTTTTTAACATAATGAAGACAATAAACTTTGTGTCACTCACAATAATTTACTAATTTTGCATCGACATTATATACATTATTAATAAAACTTATATCTATGAACAAAATTCTACGCTTTTCAATGCTCTGCCTCATGGCAGTCTTCTTCGGCAGCAACGTGCTTGCCGACGAGATTACGTTCACGGCAGGCACAGACTTGGGAACCAAGAAAGCAGACAATGCTGGCGAAGACGCAGTAACAAAGGATGGCATTACTATTGCCACCAACAATGGGTGCTTTGCCGAAGATCAGTACCGAGTGTACAAGAATGCTACTTTCACCGTTACTTCCACTGTTGGAACCATCACTTCCATCAAAGTAACTTGCACTGCTAACGGAACCACTAAACAGGGTCCTGGCTGTTTGGAAAATCCATCTACAGGAGCTTATGAATTTGAAGCAGCAGGGAAGACAGGCTCATGGACAGGTTCTGCTGAAGAAGTTTCTTTCACATGTCCAAACAACCAGTGCCGCATGACTGAGGTGGTTGTTACCGTTGGCGCTGCCGACCCCAACGCTGTGGCTGCTCCCACCATCTCGGGCGACACCCAGTTCGAAGAGTCTACAACGGTAACCATCACCACCAACGACGCTGATGCCGCCGTGTTCTACACCACCGACGGAACAGACCCCACCACTTCGGGCATTGCCTACACTGCCCCCTTTACTCTCACCGAAACAGCAACCGTGAAGGCAGCTGCCAAGAAAGGTGACAACTGGAGCAACGTGGTGAGCAAGGAATTTACCAAGATTACCACTACTGCTGCCGCCAACATAGCTGCGTTCAATGCAATGGCCAACGGCACCGAAAACGTGGTGCTCACGCTCACCAATGCCAAGGTGCTCGCTTGCAATGCCACGGCGTTCATCATCAACGATGGCACGGCCGGAACAGAACTCTATGGCGTTACGCTTGAAGCAAAACAGGGCGATGTGCTCAACGGAACGGTTACCGGAAAGCGGGTAGACTTCAACGGCATCACCGAAATGAGCGATATCACCGAGAACACCATCACCGTTACAGATGGCACTGCCAATGCCACTACCGCTACTGTGGCTGAGGTGGCCGATGCCGACATCTTCGGTGCTTTCTACCGCTTAGAGAATGTGCAGGTGGTGAAAGATGGCAACAACTGCTTCATGAAGGATGGCGACACGCAAATGCAGGTTTACAACTCGCTGCGCCTCAGCGGTATCACCTTAGCCGAAGGACAATTCAATATCGAAGGTGTGGTGGGTGCCTACAAAACTACCAAACAGTTCATTCCCACACTGTTTGAAGCTTACACCGACCCCAGCGAAGTGCCCGTGCCCACCATCAGCGGCGACGAAACCTTCACTGAGCAGACCACCGTCACCATCACTTCTACCATAGAGGGGGCATCTATCTACTACACCCTTGATGGTACAGATCCCGCTTCGTCGGGCACTCGTCTCAATTACACCGAGCCTTTCACCATCACCGAAACAACAACTGTTACCGCTTGTGCGGAAGATGAAGATGGCAACCTGAGCAACGCCGTGAGCAAAACCTTCACCAAGGGAGCTGCTTCCACCGCGGCCGACATTGCAGCATTCCTGCAGATTGCCGACAAGACCACCGGCGTTGTGCTCACACTCACCAATGCCCAGGTGCTTGCCAAGGGTGGCAACTTCACCATCGTGGCCGATGCCACTGCCGGTGTGGAGTTCTTCAAGGTTACCACTCCTGAACTGAAGGCCGGCGACATGCTCAACGGAACCATCACCGGAACTAAAGACACATTCAACGGTGTGCCCGAACTTACCAGCGTAACAGCCAACACACTCACCATCACCGAAGGCACCCTCACTGCCACCACTGCCGATGTTGCTACTGTGGCAGCTGCTCCTATCTTTGCCAAACTCTTCAAGTTAGAGAACGTTGAGGTGAGCAGCATCAACGGTAAGAGTGCAACCATCAGCGATGGCACCAACACCATGGCACTTTACAACCAGTTTGGCAGCGTAACACTTGATGAAGGAAACTTCAACATCGAAGGTGTGGTGGGCATCTATAACGAGAACATCCAGTTCTGGCCCACCAAGATGGAGAAGAACTTAGGCAACAAGCAAGATCCCGCTCTGGCTTTCGCTGAAGAAACCTGCAATGCCACACTGGGCGAGGCTTTCACGGCTCCCACACTCACCAACACACTGAACGTTGCCGTTACCTGGACCTCCAGCAACGAGGCCGTGGCCACAGTTGATGCCAACGGCAATGTTACACTGGTTGGTGCCGGAACCACCACCATCACTGCTGCTTCTGAAGAGAACGAACAGTTCGTAGCAAGCGAGGCTTCGTATAAGCTTAACGTTAACGACCCCGCCTGGGAGAGCATGGGTACCGAAAACACCCCCTTCACCATTACTACACTGCTCGCTATGCCCACACCTGAAAACAGCAATGCCGCTGAGGGACAGGAAAAGAAATGGGTTGTAGGCTTCATTGTCGGCGCTGTGAAGAACAATGCACTCGACAACACGGTAAACAGCTGCATCGCTCTGGCTGCCTCGGCCGACGAAACCGACTTCGCCAACTGTGTACCCGTGCAGCTGCCGGCCAACACCGATGTGAGAACCAACCTGAACGTTGTTGACAATCTCAGCAACATTGGCAAGCAGGTGATGGTATACGGCCATATCCTGAAATACTTCAGTGTAACCGGTGTGAAGAACACCACCGACTACCGCATGGTAACAGATGGCATCAATACCATTGCCACAAAGACTGCAACCAACAATGCTCCTGCCTACAACATGGCTGGTCAGCGTGTAGGAGCAGGCTACAAAGGCATCGTTATCAAGAATGGCAAAAAGGTGGTGCTGAAGTAAGCCCCACCCTCTTCTAAAAAAACATAATAGCATACCAACAATATTTTCGTTGGTATGCTATTATGTTTTCCGTAACTTTATGATTAAAAATCATAGGTGTGCGTGAAGGAGATCAAGCGCCTGTTTCAGGTCGTCGAGGATGTCGGCAATGTCTTCTATTCCCACCGAGAGTCGAATCAGGTCGGGTGCAATGCCTGCCTCACGCAGCTGTTCGTCGGAGAGTTGGCGATGGGTGTGGCTGGCCGGGTGGAGCACACAAGTGCGAGCATCGGCCACATGGGTAACAATGGCAATGAGACGGAGCGAGTCCATGAACTTGATGGCCGTTTGACGGTCGCCTTTCAATCCGAAGGCCATCACGCCACACGACCCGTTGGGCAGGTATTTCTGAGCCAGCTCGTGACTGGCATCTCCGGGCAGTCCGCTATAGTGAACCCATGCCACGCGGTCGTCGGCAGCGAGGAACTCGGCCACCCGCTGTGCATTCTCACAATGGCGGGGCATGCGCAGGTGCAGCGTTTCCAGTCCGAGGTTCAGCAGAAACGCATTATGGGGCGAAGGAATGCTCCCTAAGTCTCTCATCAGTTGCGCCACCAACTTGGTAGTATAGGCCATGCGCCCGAAAGCCTTGGTGTAGGTGAGCCCGTGATACGACTCGTCGGGTTGGCACAGTCCGGGGAAGCGACCGGCATGGGCATCCCAGTCGAAGTTTCCGCTGTCTACCACACAGCCCCCCACCTGCGTGGCATGTCCGTCCATATACTTGGTGGTGGAGTGGGTCACGATGTCGGCCCCCCATTCAAACGGTCTGCAGTTGATGGGTGTGGGGAAAGTGTTGTCGACCACCAGTGGCACGCCGTTACGGTGGGCGATGCGTGCAAACTTCTCGATGTCGAGAACCTTGCATCCCGGGTTCGAGATGGTTTCGCCAAAGAGCAGTTTGGTATTGGGCTGGAAAGCCTTTTCTATTTCCTCTTCCGAAGCATCCTGATTCACAAAGGTGCAGCTGATGCCCAACTTCTTCAGCGTAACGCCGAAGAGGTTGTAGGTGCCGCCATAGATTTCATTGGAAGTAACGATGTGGTCGCCGGCCTCACAAATATTGAACACGGCATAGAAGTTGGCAGCCTGTCCGCTCGACGTGAGCACGGCCCCCACCCCACCTTCGAGCGCAGCAATCTTTCGGGCCACGGCATCGTTGGTGGGATTTTGCAAACGCGTATAGAAATAGCCCTCCTTTTTCAAATCGAAAAGGTCGGCCATCTCTTCTGTATTATCATACTTGAACGTGGTGCTCTGCACAATGGGCAGCACGCGCGACTCTCCGTTCTTGGGCTCCCACCCTGCTTGCACGCACAGTGTGGAAGGTTTCAGATTTTCTTTCATGTTCGGTTAAATGTTTTAAAACGCATGCAAAGGTATAACATTTTTCCGAATCAGAAAGCAGCCCGCTTATTTTTTCTTCAATGCGAACCTCACAAGCAGAAAGCTGATGGGCACGGCAATGGCATATACCGGCAGGGGTGCAAGGCGTGGTGGAACGCCAAGCCAGCAGAAAAGGTTGAAAAGTGCGAGGTAGACAAAATAGTTCACTCCGTGGCTTCCGGAGAAGCGCACGAAGTGAACCCATGTGGGCCGCACCCTGAAGGTAAAGAGCGACGACATGAAGAAGTTGCACACAAAACTGACAAAATAGCCGATGGAATAGGCGATATTCTTATCCATCATTGGCAACAGCACATAGAACAGCCCATAGTGAATGACCATAGCCGTTGTGCCCACGATGCCGAAACGCACAACCTCTTTGAATGTGGCTCGAAGGTTACTATTCCAGACAATCATCCAGCAGGCGGGTTATTTCTTTCTTGTTGAGGTGCTGACCAATGAACACCAGCTTTTGCATGCGGTCGCCATACTGTTCGTCCCAGTCGCGGCGCAGCCCGGGTTCGCGTTCCATCAGTGCCTCCAGTTCGTCTTGTGGCATGGTGGCATACCACTGTCCGGCGTTGCGCATAGACACTTGTTTTCCAGCCTGTTCAAACACATAGCAGGTTTGCTGTTCATCGGCAAACCAGCAGATGCCCTTGGCACGGATGATGCCCTTGGGCCAATGGCGGGCCACAAATTCATCGAACCTGCCCAGGTTGAAGGCAGGGCGACGATAATAGACAAAGGTGCCGATGCCATACTCTTCGGCTTCACCCTCGTCGTGGTGATGGTGGTGGTGATGATGAGCATCGTGGTCATGCTCAAGCTCATCTTCGTCTTCATCTTCATCTTCGTTTTCGTCTTCGTGATGCGATTCTATTTCAGAGATCCAGGCAGCCGAGGTAGCCACCTCGTCGAAGTCGAACCGGTTGGTATTGATGAGCTTGTCGAGTGGCACATCGCAGTAGTCGCACTCGATGATTTCAGCCTTGGGCTGGATGGCCCGGATGATTTCCCTGATGCGGCCCAGTTCTTGTGAAGTCACCTCCGAAGCTTTGTTCAGCAGAATGATATTGCAAAACTCTATCTGCTGAATAACGAGATTCTCGATATCCTCTTCGCCGATATTGGGGCGCATGAGCAGCTCTCCGCTGCCGAACTCGTCTTTCATGCGCAAAGCATCAACCACGGTTACGATGCTGTCCACCACGGGTGTTCCGTCGTAGACATATTGCATGCCCATCGAAGGCATGGAGCAGATGGTTTGCGCAATGGGAGCGGGTTCGCAGATGCCGCTGGCCTCAATAACGATATAGTCGAACCGATGTTGGCGGGTGATGTCGCGCAGTTGCTCTACAAGGTCCATCTTCAGAGTGCAGCAGATGCAACCGTTCTGCAGGGCCACCAGGTTTTCGTCTTTCTGTCCCACAACGCCACCTTTTTCAATCAGCTCGGCATCGATGTTCACTTCGCCGATATCGTTGACGATAACGGCAAACTTAATGCCGCGCTTGTTGGTGAGAATGCGGTTGAGCAATGTTGTTTTTCCGCTGCCCAGATAACCCGTGAGCAGCAATACGGGAATGGATTGATTATTCATGTTTCTTTTTTCTTAAACGGGGTGCAAAGTTAAAAACTATTTCACAAACAGCCAAAGGCTCTTCACATATTTTACATAAATAGGAAACAAAAAAAAGAGAAAATGATTGGTGATTCAAAATAATTCTGTAAATTTGCAGAGCTAATGAAACCTAAGGAAACATTCATTAAAAAATATAATATCATCTCTTATTAAAAAATCATGAACGATAACAGAATTATGAACCTTGCAGCCAACAACATCCGCATTCTGGCTGCTTCAATGGTTGAGAAGGCAAAGTCGGGTCACCCGGGTGGTGCCATGGGCGGTGCCGATTTCATCAACACGCTCTATAGCGAATTTCTCGTTTACGACCCCAAAGACCCTGCATGGGCCGGTCGCGACCGTTTCTTCCTCGACCCCGGTCACATGGCTCCCATGCTTTATTCACAGCTGGCTCTCATCGACAAGTTCACCCTCGACGACCTGAAGAATCTGCGCCAGTGGGGTTCTGTAACTCCCGGTCACCCCGAACGCGAAATTGAGCGCGGCATTGAAAACACCAGCGGCCCGCTCGGACAGGGTCACTGCTTTGCCGTGGGTGCTGCTATTGCTGCCAAGTTCCTTGCTGCCCGCACGGGCAATCCCTCGTTTGCCAAGGAAACCATCTATGCCTATATCAGCGACGGTGGTGTGCAGGAAGAAATTTCTCAAGGTTCGGGCCGCATTGCCGGCACACTGGGACTTGACAACCTTATCATGTTCTACGATGCCAACGACATACAACTCTCTACAGAAACCAAGGATGTGACCATCGAAGACACTGCCAAGAAATATGAAGCCTGGGGCTGGTTTGTGCAGAAGATTGACGGCAACGATGTTGACCAGATTCGCGAAGCCATCTGCAAGGCTCAGGCCGAAAAGGAACGTCCGAGCCTCATCATCGGTCACTGCGTGATGGGTAAGGGTGCCCGCAAGGCCGACGGTTCCAGCTACGAACACAACTGTGCCACACACGGTGCTCCCCTTGGCGGCGACGCATACGTGAACACGGTGAAGAACTTAGGCGGCAACCCCGAAGAGCCGTTTGTGATTTTCCCCGAAGTGAAGGAAATGTATGCCAAGCGTGCTGCCGAACTGGAAGGTATCGTTGCTGCCCGCAAAGGCGAAGAGAAGGCTTGGGCCGATGCCAACCCCGAGTGTGCTGCCAAGGTTTGCGAATGGTTCAGCGGCAAGGCTCCGCAAATTGACTGGAGCAAGGTGGAACAGAAGGCTGGTGCTGCCACACGCGGTGCTTCGGCAACCGTGCTGGGTGTGCTTGCCGAGCAGGTGCCCAACATGATTTGCGCTTCGGCCGACCTCTCGAACTCCGACAAGACCGACGGATTCCTGAAAAAGACACATGCCCTCACCCGCGGCGACTTCAGCGGAGCTTTCTTCCAGGCTGGCGTGGCCGAGCTCACCATGGCTTGCTGCTGCATTGGCATGGCACTGCACGGTGGTGTTATTCCCGCCTGCGGTACCTTCTTCGTGTTCTCAGACTACATGAAACCTGCCGTGCGCATGGCTGCCCTGATGGAACTGCCCGTGAAGTTCATCTGGACTCACGACGCTTTCCGCGTGGGCGAAGGCGGACCTACACACGAGCCTGTTGAACAGGAAGCTCAGATTCGACTGATGGAGAAACTGAAGAACCACCACGGCAAGAACAGCGTGCTGGTGGTGCGCCCGGCCGATGCCGAGGAAACCACCGTTTGCTGGCGCATGGCTATGGAGAATGTAGACACGCCAACGGCTCTCATCTTCTCGCGCCAGAACATTGAAATGCTGCCTGCCGGCAACGACTACTCTCAGGCCGAAAAGGGTGCATACGTGGTGGCTGGAAGCGACGAAGACTATGACGTGATTCTGCTTGCCAGCGGCTCTGAGGTTTCTACCCTGGAGGCTGGTTCCGACCTGCTGCGCAAGGATGGCATCAAGGTGCGCGTGGTGAGCGTTCCCTCAGAGGGTCTGTTCCGCTCGCAACCCAAAGAATATCAGCAGAGCGTGCTGCCCGCCGGCAAGAAGAAGTTTGGACTCACTGCCGGACTGCCCGTCACGCTCGAAGGCCTTGTTGGAGCCGACGGCTGTGTATGGGGACTGGAGAGCTTCGGCTTCTCGGCACCCTATAAAGTGCTCGACGAAAAGCTGGGCTACACCGGACAGAACGTTTACGAACAGGTGAAGAAACTGCTTGCCTAACACTCAAGGGGAATCATCATGGAAACAAAAACCATAGGACTGGCCAGCGACCACGCTGGCTTCCCCCTGAAACAGTTCGTGAAGAAATATCTCGACGAAAAGGGACTGCCCTACAAAGACTATGGCACCTACACCGAAGACTCGTGTGACTATAGCGACTTCGGCCATGCCTTGGCAAAGGGCATAGAGGCCGGTGAGGTTTATCCGGGCATTGCCATCTGCGGCAGCGGAGAGGGCATCAACATGACGCTCAACAAGCACCAGAGCATTCGCGCCGGACTGTGCTGGATTCCTGAAATAGCACACCTCATCCGGCAGCACAACAATGCCAACGTGCTGGTGATGCCCGGCCGCTTCATCGATGAAGACATGGCCCGCAGCATCATGGACGAGTTCTTTGCCACCGAATTTGAGGGCGGGCGCCACCAAAAGCGCATCGACAAAATTCCTCTCTGAACAACATGCTCTACAGAAACAGGAGCGCGTGGCCAAATATCCTTCAATGGAAGAGGCTATGCCCGAAATCTATGCACAGCTGAATGGCATTCAGGAAAAACTGGAAGAG
>CACXFT010000018.1 GCA_902767045.1 uncultured Prevotellaceae bacterium
TAGAGACCACAGTCCGGGGGTGCTCGCTACGCTCGTACCCCCGGTTACTAAGAGTGGACGCTTTCAGCGTCCGTTCCCCCGGTTACTGAAAGTGGACGCTTTCAGCGTCCGTCAGTTTATTAGCCCCTCTGTTGAAATAATCGCCAGAAATATTTGACACCAATGGATTTGTAGTGAGTAGTACAGATTTTTACCGGACACCAATAATTCAGAAATAAAGAAAGCAACATGTTGCAGGATTCAAATAATATTCGTAACTTTGCGCTTGCTGCGCGAAGTTAAACCGTCTCGGAATAAAAAACAAACCAGTTTGTTTTGTTCTTCTCTCGACTTTTCGTAACTTTGCACAAATTACAAACAAATAATCTGAAAAAATCTACAAACAACAACAGTATGGAAAAGACTCTCGTTCTTCTGAAACCCAGCTGCGTACAGCGCCAGCTCATCGGTGAAATCATCAATCGTTTCGAACGCCGCGGACTCCGCATAGCCGGAATGAAACTCATGCAGCTCGACCTGCCTATACTCAAAGAGCACTATGCACACCTGGCCGACAAGCCGTTCTTCCCCACCCTTGCTGCCAGCATGATGGCTTCGCCCGTGGTGGCACTCGCACTCGAAGGAATTGATGCTGTGCAGGTTGTTCGCACCATGACAGGCGCCACCAACGGACGTGCTGCTGCCCCAGGCACCATCCGGGGCGACTACTCGCTGAGCAACCAGCAAAACATTGTGCATGCCAGCGACTCGGTGGAAAACGCACAGATTGAATTGAACCGCTTCTTCCGCCCGGAGGAAATTCTTGAATACAAGAGCGGCGCACACGACTTTGTATACGGAGCCGACGAACACTAAACGCTGCGCTAAATGAGGCGCTGCGCTAAATGATAAATGATAAATGATAAATGATAAATGATAAATTAGATTGATTCAACATGTTGTTCAGTAAAGAAACATACATTGGTAGGCGTAAACAACTGAAGGAGCTGGTAGAATCGGGGCTCGTCATTCTCTTTGGCAACAACGAGATGCCCAACAACTACCCCAACAACTTCTACTACCCATTCCGCCAAGACTCCACGTTCCTCTATTACTTCGGTGTACAAAGAGACGGACTCGTGGGCATCATAGATGTGGATAACGACTCGGAAATGCTCGTTGGCGACGACATCGACATTGAAGACATTGTCTGGTATGGCTCGGTGGAGAGCGTTCAGCAACTGGCCGAACAAGTGGGAGTGAACAAATCGGCTCCCATGGCTTCACTGCGCACCATCTGCAACGAGGCCCTCGCCAAGAAACGCACCATTCACTTCCTGCCGCCTTACCGACACGACATCAAGCTGCAGGTGTTCGACCTGTTGGGCATACACCCCAACCAACAAAAGGAAGAGGCTTCGATGAAACTCATCAAGGCCGTGGTGAAGATGCGCTCGAAGAAAACGGCCGAAGAGATTGAAGAACTGGAACGTGCTGCCGAAATAGGCTACCTGATGCACACCACAGCCATGAAACTCATTAAACCGGGGGTGACAGAGAAATTCATCGCCGGACAAATTGTGGGCATCGGTGCTTCGTATGGGGCACAGATAAGCTTCCCCCCCATCTTCACGCAGCATGGAGAGATTATGCATGGTTCTCCATCTATGAACAAACTCGAAGAGGGAAGACTGGCCTTGTGCGACTGTGGAGCCGAAACGGTGAAAAACTACGGCTCTGACAACACACGCACCATGCCCGTGAGTGGGCACTACACGCAACGGCAACGCGACATCTACAGCATTGTGGAAGAATGTCACGACATGGTGCTGGGCATGGCCAAACCGGGAGTGAAATACATGGACTGCCACTTCGCCGTGGCAAGGCTGATGACAGACCGACTGAAAGAACTTGGACTGATGAAGGGCGACACCGAAGAGGCTGTGAAAGCCGGAGCACATGCCTTGTTCATGCCACACGGACTGGGGCACATGATGGGACTCGACGTGCACGACATGGAAGACCTCGACCAGATTAACGTGGGATTCGACGAAGAAACCCGACCCATTCTTGACCAGTTCGGAACGAACGCCCTGCGCATGGGACGACGACTGGAAGAGGGGTTCGTGGTGACCGACGAACCGGGTATCTACTTCATTCCAGACCTCATCGACGACTGGCACCGAAGCGGACATTGCAAAGACTTCCTCTGCTTCGACAAGATTGAACAGTACAAAGACTTTGGCGGCATTCGCATCGAAGACGATATTCTCATCACTGCCAACGGATGCCGGTTCATCGGAGAAAAACGCATTCCCTACCACCCCAACGACGTGGAAGAGCTTATGCGCTACGCTAAATGAAGCGCTAAGCTAAATGAAGCGCTATGCTAAATGATGCGCTACGCTAAATGAAGCGCTACGCTAAATGATAAATGATAAATGATAAATGATAAATAACATAAAGCAATGAAGAAAATTTTAACAATGGCTGTGCTTGCTGTTCTGGCTCTGAACGTGAGCGCTGCCAAGAAAAAAACACCGGCAAAGGTAGACAACAAACCGCAGTTTACCATCATCAAGGAAATTCCCATCACCAGCATCAAAGACCAAAACCGCTCGGGCACCTGCTGGGACTACTCTACACTCTCGTTCTTCGAAGCCGAAATTCTGAAAGCTACCGGAAAGAAATACGACTTGTGCGAAAGCTTTGTGGCGAACAAAACCTACATGGACCGCGCCATTCAGGTGGTGCGTTTCCACGGCGACTGCCAGTTCTCGCAAGGTGGATCGGCCGAAGACCCGCTGGCCGTGATGAAGCAGTGGGGAATATGCCCCGAGGATGCCATGCCCTTTCCGGGTTCGCTCTATGGCGACTCGCTCAACAACTTCAACGAGTTCTTCTCTGTTCTTGAACCCTATGTGGCTGCAGTGGCTAAAAGCAGCGCCAAGAAAATCAGCTCACAATGGAAAGTGGGATTCCAGGGCATCCTGGATGCCTATCTGGGTAAATGTCCCGAAAAGTTCACCTTCGAGGGAAAAGAATACACCCCGAAAAGCTTCATGCAGTCGCTCGGCATTGACCTGAACGACTATGTGAGCATCACCAGCTACACCCACCACCCCTTCTACTCGGCCTTCGCCGTGGAAGTGCAAGACAACTGGCGATTCCCGCTCTCATATAACCTGCCCATGGACGAAATGATGCGCGTTATCGACAATGCCGTGGAAAACGGATATACCGTGGCATGGGGTGGCGACGTTTCGGAACCCGGATTCACACGCAACGGACTGGCCTATGCCATCGACACCAAAAAGGCTGAAAGCCTGCAGGGAAGCGACATGGCAAAATGGCTGAAGCTCTCGGCCGAAAAACGCCGCAGCCTCATCGACTCGCTCGGATGCAAAGTGCCCGAAATTGTGCCCACCCAGGAAATGAGACAGGAACGCTTCGACAACTGGGAACTCACCGACGACCATGGCATGCACATCTTTGGCGTGGCTAAAGACCAAAACGGAAAAGAATATTACATGGTGAAGAACTCATGGGGAGAAACCGGCGACTACAAAGGCATCTGGTATATGACCAAGACTTTCATTGCCGCCAATACCATGGACTTCCTCGTGAACAAGAAAGCCATACCCGCCGACATTAGGAAGAAACTGGGCATTTGAAATTAATAGAACCCACCCTTAAACACATAATGCATTTCAAATGGAATTATGAACAACCCCAACCGGCAGAACTCTTAGCAGCCAAGGAACTGGGTGAGAAGGTGGGCATTAGCCCTGTGCTGGCCCACCTTCTCATACAGCGAGGCATCACAACCGAAAGTGCAGCCAAAAGATTCTTCCGCCCGCAACTGGCAGACCTCATCAACCCGTTCCTCATGAAAGATATGGACGTGGCCGTTGACAGACTCAACGATGCCATGGGGCGCAAAGAACGAATCATGGTGTATGGCGACTACGACGTTGACGGATGCACGGCCGTGGCACTGGTCTACAAGTTCCTGCAGCAATTCTACAGCAACATCGAATATTACATTCCCGACCGCTACGACGAAGGGTATGGCGTGAGTAGAAAGAGCTTGGAGTATGCTGCCGAAGCGGGGGTGAAACTCATCATCATTCTCGACTGCGGCATCAAAGCCGTAGACGAGATAGCCTATGCCAAAACGCTTGGCATAGACTTTATCATTTGTGACCACCATGTGCCCGACGAGGTGATGCCGCCAGCAGCAGCCATCCTGAACCCAAAACGCAACGACGATGCCTACCCCTTTAAACACCTGTGCGGATGCGGAGTGGGATTCAAGTTCATGCAAGCGTTCGCAAAAAACAACGGAATACCGTTTTCAAGACTCATACCCTTGCTCGACTTCTGTGCCGTGAGCATTGCAGCCGATATAGTGCCCGTGACCGACGAAAACCGCATTCTGGCCTTTCACGGGCTGAAACAGCTCAACCAAAACCCAAGTGTGGGACTGAAAGCCATCATAGACATTTGCGGACTGGGTGAAAGGGAGATTTCAATGAGCGACATCGTTTTCAAAATTGGGCCGCGCATCAACGCTTCGGGACGCATGGAAAACGGAAAGGAATCGGTGAACCTGCTGGTGGAACGCGACTACCCGGCCGCCCACCGCATGGCACAGCACATAGATGAATACAACGAGCAGAGGAAAGACATTGACAAACAGATGACCGAAGAGGCCAACAACATTGTTTCGAGACTGGAAAGTCAGAAACACATGTCGAGTATCGTGCTCTACGACGAAGGATGGAAAAAAGGGGTGATTGGCATTGTGGCTTCGCGACTCACCGAAATTTACTTCCGACCCACCGTGGTGCTCACACGCGACGGCGACCTGGCAACAGGCTCGGCACGCAGCGTGACGGGGTTCGACGTGTATGCTGCCATCAAAAGCTGCCGCGACCTGCTCATCAATTTCGGAGGACACACCTATGCCGCCGGACTAACCCTGAAGTGGAGCGACATTCAGGAATTTCGACAACGTTTTCAGGCATACGTGGAAAAACACATTCAACCCGAACAGACCGAGCCCATTCTCAACATTGATGCACAAATAGATTTTCACGATATTTCAAAGAAACTCTACAACGACCTGAAACGTTTCGCTCCCTTCGGGCCGTGCAACCCCAAACCCATATTCACAACATTGGGCGTGTATGACTATGGAACCAGCAAGGTGGTGGGACGAGAACAGGAACACATCAAGCTGGAGCTGGTCGACTCCAAATCGAGCAATGTGATGAGCGGCATCGCTTTCGGACAAAGTGCTTCGGCAAGATATATCAAGTCGAAACGCTCGTTCGACATCGCTTATACCATCGAAGAAAACGTGTTCAAGCGCAACCAGATGCAACTGCAAATTGAAGATATAAGACCAAGCGAAGAATAGAACCCTATTGAACTACCTCTCCATACTTCGCCAATACTGGGGTTACGATAACTTCAGGGGCATACAGAAGGAAATAATCGAAAGCATCGGCTCAGGAAAAGACACCCTGGGGCTAATGCCCACCGGCGGCGGCAAAAGCATCACCTTTCAGGTGCCGGCCTTGGCCAAGGAGGGAACGTGCCTGGTTGTTTCACCCCTGATAGCACTGATGAAAGACCAGGTGCAGCACCTCGTGGAAAGGGGCATCAGGGCACAAGCCATCTACAGCGGCATGAGCCGACAGGAAATAATAGTGGCACTGGAAAACTGCGTGCTGGGCGACGTAAAATTGCTCTATGTGTCGCCGGAACGCTTGGCTTCGGATCTGTTCCTGAAAAAACTAAGCCACATGCGCATCAGCTTCATCACTGTAGACGAGGCACATTGCATCAGCCAATGGGGATACGACTTCCGCCCCTCTTACCTGCAGATAGCTCAACTGAGACATTTTCTTGTGAAGCGGGGAAAGCCCAAACCACCCATCCTGGCACTAACGGCTACTGCTACACCAAAAGTAATCGGCGACATACAAGACAAGCTGGAGTTTGAACAGAAGAATGTGTTTCGAATGAGCTTCGAACGCAAGAACCTGGCCTATGTGGTTAGAGCCGTGGGTGAAGAAAAGAAGCAACTGGAAACACTGCACATCCTGAACTCGGTGGAAGGAAGCGCCATCGTTTACACCAGAAACAGAAAGGGTTCGAAGGAAATTGCCAAGTTCCTGAACGAAAACGGGATAAGTGCTTCTTTCTTTCATGCCGGACTCGACCATGCCGTTAGAGACCAACGCCAACAACAGTGGCAAACCGGAGAGACAAGGGTGATATGTGCCACCAATGCCTTTGGCATGGGCATCGACAAAGCCAACGTACGGATAGTGATACACATCGACTGTCCGGATTCGATAGAAGCCTACTTTCAGGAAGCCGGAAGAGCGGGTCGAGACGGGCAGAAAGCCTATGCCGTGCTGCTGTACGATGAAATAAAAGACACTACCAAACTGCGCCACCGCATCAAAGAAAGCTTTCCACCAAAAGAGTTTATTAAAAAGGTGTATGAAGACCTCGCAAGCTTCTTTCAGATTGGAGCGGGAAGCGGAAAGGGGTATACTTTCAACTTCAGCATAGAGAAATTCTGCTTTTTGTTTAAACACTTTCCTACACAAACCGACGGAGCACTGAAACTGCTCATGCAAGCGGGATATCTGCACTATGAAACCAATCCCGACTCGAAAGCAAGACTGATGTTTCTCATTGAACGCGACGACCTGTATAGACTGAAAGACACTTCACCCAACGAAGATGCCATCATGAAGGCTTTGCTCAGACTCTACACCGGACTCTTCACCGATTATGCCTTCATCAACTTAGAAATGATTGCTCTGCAAACCTCGCTCGACAGAGAGCAGGTTTATCTAAACCTGACAGCCTTGAGCCAACGTCACATATTGCACTTCATACCCGCAAAAAACACTCCATATATCACCTATACACGCAACAGGGCTCCATCGGAATTTATCATCATTCCGCCAGAGGTATATGAACAGCGGCTTGAACAATATACCAAACGAATAGACGCGGTGCTCAGCTATGCCAACAACAACCACATCTGCCGCTCCACTCAACTGCTGCACTATTTCGGAGAAGACAGAAACAACAAATGCAAACAGTGCGACGTGTGCCTGAAAAGCAATGCACGCGACAGAATCAGATTCTCCCCTACCGCCCAAGCAATTCTCGACTTCCTTGCCGACGGCAGCAAACATAAACTCTACGAACTGATGGAACTGCCACTGCCACACGACAAAGTGAAAGAGGCCGTGCAGTTCCTCATAAGCGAAGAAATGGTTCACCTCGACCACGACAGCATCTATAGGGAGGTACGAGGGTGAGAGTCGAAAGCCCCGAAAGGGCGACAGAATAAAAGAATCTCTTCATGACTTCTGTCACCCCTTCGGGGTTTTCGACTCGACCGAATGAGCAACTGCAATTCTGCAGGCCCTTCCTTGAATAAAGGCGCTTAGTTATTCTCGGGGCGCAGTTTGCGAACCGTTTCGCCGGCACGCCACATCTCTTTGTTGCGCATGGCTTCCAACTCTTTCTCGAGACCGGCACGATAGTCGGGCTTAGAGTTGGCATCGATGGAAATCTGAGCCTCGTTGCCTGTTTTCACACTATAATAGAGCCACTCCATAACCGGCTTGATGGCATCGCGGAAACGCGGTGCCCAGTCGAGAGCACCACGCTGAGCCGTGGTGGAACAGTTGGCATACATCCAGTCCATACCCTTTGCACCAAAGAGCGGACCAAGGCTCTGCGTAAGCTCTTCAACGGTTTCGTTGAAAGCCTCAGAGGGAGAATGGCCGTTCTCACGAAGCACTTCATACTGAGCCTCTAACAAACCTTCGATGGCACCCATCAGAGAACCACGCTCACCGGTAAGGTCGCTCGTTGCCTCACGCTGGAAAGTGGTCTTGAAAAGATAACCGGCACCAATGCCAATACCAAAGGCAAGGGTCTTCTCTTCTGCGTGACCGGAAGCATCCTGATAAACAGCATAAGAACAGTTCAATCCGCGACCCTCGCAGAACATGGTGCGAAGAGATGTGCCTGAACCTTTAGGAGCAACAAGAATCACATCAACATCGGCCGGGGGAACAACACCTGTGCGGTCGCTCCAGTTGATGGCAAAACCATGACTATAATAAAGGGTCTTGCCCGGTGTGAGATACTGCTTGATTTTGGGCCATACGGCAATCTGGCCGGCATCGGAGAGCAACATGCAAAGAATGGTTCCACGCTGTGCAGCCTCCTCTATCGAGAAGAGCGTCTTGCCGGGAACCCAGCCATCGGCCACGGCCTTATCGAAGGTTTTACCTTCGCGCTGACCCACAATCACGTTGAAACCATTATCGCGCAGGTTGCAAGCCTGACCAGGTCCCTGAATGCCATAACCGATAACGGCAATGGTCTCGTTTTTCAATACTTCGCGTGCTTTCTCCAAAGAGAACTCTTTGCTGGTGACAACTGTTTCCATCACGCCACCGAAATTCATTTCTGCCATAATTGTTATTATTTTAAATAATGTGTTGACTGCTTATTTGAATGAATCGTACCGATATCGAAGTGCAAAAGTAACACTTTTCTTGCAAACCGCCAAAGAATAAATGAAAAGAAATTGGAAGATTTTAACAAAATCTGTAAATTTACGATGCCGAATAGAAACAAATTGTAATTTCAACAAGAATATTAACAACAAACTCAAACAATCTTTTATTCAACTTTCGCAAGTGAATATTCTCTCCATGGTTATGATGATGCCATAGGCATCAGATCTTTCATGGGGCAGCACACCGAAGGTGTGCACTTTCAGTAACCGGGGGTACGAGCGTAGCGAGCACCCCTGGATTCGGCTGCCAATCCAATGAAACGACCCCAAAGGAGTCGCCGATCTTGGTGTTCGTGCACTCCTTCGGAGTGCTGTGCACTTGTTAGAGACCACAGTCCGGGGGTGCTCGCTACGCTCGCACCCCCGGTTACTGA
>CACXFT010000019.1 GCA_902767045.1 uncultured Prevotellaceae bacterium
CAAAAGAGATGAGAGCAACATCTTGACCAATCTCCATCAAAGGATTGGTAAATCTACTTCTGTCAGGAACGGCATTGAAAAACTTACGGAGTAGTGATGCAGGAATTGCTCGTTTCTCTGGTTCGTCACATCTTGGAATTGTAATGTTGTTCCAGATGTTCTTAATCTTAACAACTCCCTTATCTTCATCATTAAACTCTCTCATGGCTGCTCGATAAACCTCGCGCATACAAACAGGGTATTGTTCTTTGCATCGGTTAGTGGTCATGAGAGTTTCAATCCAACGGTTAATGAAAGCTGGAGTAAGACGTGAGAACATGATGTTATCAGATTCTGCAAATCGTTCAAGATGATTCAACGCCCACTTGTAGTTTCGGGAAGTCCTCTCTTGACCTCTCGCAATCATCTTCTCGATATGCTTTCTCACATAATCAGAGAAAGATAGATCTTCAGTTACTTTTGTCAAATAAGTAACAACCTTAGAAGCAGACCAGGCTGAAATATCCACACGATTCAGCATGTCGTAATAACGACTAATAAGAGTAGAGGCTTGCTGAAGCACGTAAGGGTCGGTTACCTCCTTACTTTTATGGCTTATACCATCAGAATCAACCATCCATGAAGTTCTGACATAAGAAGTCTGCCTGTTGTGAAGTACTCGGATGTAAACAATGTACATCCCTGTCTTTAGTTTTGTTTTGACCGTTGTTTTTAACGTTGCCATACTTGTAGATAATTAGTGAATAATAATATTTAACTCATTCTCAAACATTTGTAGCAAAGAGCAGCAATATATGTAGGCTATATATTTGTTTTCAAATCTGGCCAACATTGGCTAAAAATCTGGCCAACATATTGCAAGCAACTAGCCAACAAATGGGGATTTTGGGCTTCTTATTCTGCTTGATATTTGAACAGAATGAGTAGAAAAAGAACCGAGGCAAAGACCTGTTTTCCAAGCCTTTGCCTCGTATTTCACTAATTATCAGCATTCAAAGGATTACTCCTCAACAGCAGCCTGTGCGGCGGCGAGGCGGGCGATGGGCACGCGGAAGGGTGAGCACGAAGCGTAGTTGAGGCCAATCTTGGCGCAGAACTTCACGCTTGAAGGTTCGCCACCGTGTTCACCGCAGATTCCGGTGCGCAGGTTGGGGCGCACGGCGCGGCCTTTTTCAACGGCCATCTTCACCAGCTGGCCCACACCCTTCTGGTCGAGCACCTGGAAGGGATCTACCTTCAGAATCTTCTTCTCGAGGTATACGGGCAGGAACGAAGCGATGTCGTCGCGGCTGTAACCGAAGGTCATCTGTGTGAGGTCGTTGGTACCGAACGAGAAATACTGAGCCTGTTCAGCAATGCGGTCGGCAGTGAGGGCGGCACGCGGAATTTCAATCATGGTTCCAATCTCGAACTCAATCTCGATGCCATATTCCGCAAACACCTCTTTGGCAGTTTTTTCAATCACAGACTTCTGCTGTTCCAGCTCGTGCAGTGTGCCAATGAGGGGCACCATGATTTCGGGCTGCGGGTTTTTGCCTTCTTTCTTCAGTTCACATGCAGCGCCCAGGATGGCGCGTGTTTGCATAGCTGTAATTTCGGGGAAGGTGATACCCAGGCGGCAGCCGCGGTGACCGAGCATAGGATTGTTCTCTGCGAGCGAGTTCACACGGCGCTGGATGGTAGCCAGGTCAACGCCCATTTCGTCGGCCATCACCTGTTGTCCGGCCAGATCGTGGGGAACGAACTCGTGGAGAGGCGGGTCGAGCAGTCGGATGTTCACCGGGCATCCGTCCATAGCTTCCAAGATTCCCTTGAAGTCGGCTTTCTGGTAGGGCAGCAACTTGGCAAGAGCCTTTTCGCGTCCTTCAGGTGTTTCAGAGAGAATCATCTCTCGCATGGCGATAATCTTCTTATCTTCGAAGAACATGTGCTCTGTGCGTGTGAGTCCGATACCCTTGGCACCGAAAGCGCGAGCCACTTCAGCATCGTGTGGAGTGTCGGCATTGGTGCGCACCTGCAGTTTGGTGTACTTGTCGCAGAGGTCCATCAATTCCTTGAAGTCTCCCGAGAGTTCAGCAGCCTTGGTGGGCACTTCGCCGGCATAAACCTGTCCGGTTGTACCGTTGAGTGAAATGAAGTCACCTTCTTTATATGTAACGCCATCGATTTCCACAGTCTTGGTCTTGTAGTCAACGTTCAGAGCGCCCACGCCGCTCACGCAGCACTTACCCATACCACGTGCAACCACGGCAGCGTGAGAAGTCATACCACCGCGAGCGGTGAGGATTCCTTCGGCAGCCGACATACCGGCGAGGTCTTCGGGCGATGTTTCGATACGCACCAACACCACTTTGTGTCCGTCTTCGTGCCAAGCCTGAGCATCGTCGGCATGGAATACGATTTGTCCGCAAGCAGCACCGGGAGAAGCGGGCAGACCCTGAGCGATTACCTTAGCCTTTGCGAGGGCCACTTTGTCGAATACGGGATGGAGCAGTTCGTCGAGTTTGTTAGGTTCGCAACGCAAGATGGCAGTTTTTTCATCGATTTTGCCTTCGTGGAGCAGGTCGATGGCAATTTTCACCATGGCGGCACCAGTGCGCTTACCGTTACGCGTTTGCAGGAACCAGAGTTTGCCTTCCTGCACGGTGAACTCCATGTCTTGCATGTCGCGGTAGTGCTCTTCCAGTTTTTCCTGAATGCCATTCAGCTGTGCATAGATTTCGGGCATAGCCTCTTCCATTGAAGGATATTTGGCCACGCGCTC
>CACXFT010000020.1 GCA_902767045.1 uncultured Prevotellaceae bacterium
TACCGGTGCCAACGAGGTGCGTGCATTCTTCTATGCCGACCAGCTGCAGAAGGCATTCCCCAACATCTGTAAGTACACCTACACCCGCGAGCAAATCGACGCTATCGGTGCTGCTTACGACGAGGAAACAGCTATGGCAAAACCTTCGCGCCGCCTGCAAGACAGCGACACTGCCAATATGTATCCCTACGACTTCCTGCTCGTGGAGGGTGATGCCGAAACCGGAAGCTTCATCCCCAACGGTGTTTACTCGGCCGACTATATCTTCAACAACCAGCCATACGCTGATGAGTATAAGATGGAGTTTGTGTTCGTGGCTCAGAAAGACCAGCCCGTGCGCTTCGGTATCAAAGCCGAAAATGCAGGCGTGCCTGCCAACGACATCGGTTGGACGGTCTTCGACCAGCTCCAGCTCATCTACGTTGGTGCCGATGCTGAAATTCTTGCCGGCCCACTCGCCGAGTATATTGCTCAGGCACAAAAGCTCGTTAACAATCCAATGAGCGCTGAAACGAAGAAAGTACTGAATACAGTCATCAACCGAGCTCAGTCTTCTCTCAATGCCATGGATGGTGAAGCCATGCTCGCTGCCTACACTGCTTTCGGTAACGCCATTGCCGATGCCAACATCAGCATAGAGGCTTACAACCGCCTCGCGACTGCCAATGCAGCCCTTGCAGAGGCCGTAGCTACTTACGGTGCACAGGCTTCCGATGCCGCACTCGCAGAAGCTAACGCTCTGATAGCTGATGTTGATGCTGCTATCGAAGAAGGTTACATTGCTAATAGCGATGTGGATTACAGAATTGACGATATTAACGCTGCAATTGAAAACCTGCAGATTCCTGACTTCTCGAAGAAGGCATTCCCCTACGACCTCACCTACGCTATTCAGAACCCGAAGTTTGAAAACGGATTCGAAGGATGGCAACAGGAAGGATTTTCGACATCGGTTGCATATAACATCGCCGAGGGATATAACAGTAGCGATGGTGAAATGTTTAACATCTACCAGACTGTAACCGGACTGCCCGCAGGAACCTATGAAGTTCATGCGCAGGGTATCGCCCGACTCTCTAATAATGACATCAATGTGGAGTTTGGCTTTGCTTCTCGAGATCAGGCTGTACGCGATGCTGCATACGAGAGCTATGCTTCTTGGATGCCTTACTTCTATGCCAATGGCGAGCAGACATGGATAGCTAACCCCTACGTGTTGCCCAATAATTATTATGAACGGGAAATCATGGCTACCCACTCCACAGGTAGCTGGTACACCCTTACTTTTGATGGTGGTGATGGTTATGATTCTATCTATGATGAAACAACAGGAGAATTACGCAACTTCTACATCCCCAACGACCGTATGGCTCTGGCATCGCGCCTCGCTGAAAAACGCTATAACGAAGATGGTGAAGTAGACGAGGAACTCACCAAGGCTTCGCCCTGGTACGACAATGTTGTTAGATGCTATGTTGACGAGAGCGGCGAACTCACCTTCGGATGGAAGACCAACAATACCTTTGCCAACACTTGGGCTGCTATGGCCAACTTCCGTCTCTACTATGTAAGCGACGATGGAAATGCTCCTGTTAACAACGATGTGAAACTGGCCATCCATGTTGAAAATGCCGGAACACTGCGCGACAGCATCTATGCACATACCAACTCGCTCGACAATGTGGTGGAAATAACCGTGAGCGGTTCTGTCAACGAAAACGACCTGGAGCTGTTCCGCTCGATGAGCAAGCTGAAGGTGGTTGACCTATCGGAAACCGACATCACCCGATTCAACAGCGACTACTTCGCTTACCACTATCAGCTCACCAAGGCTGTGCTGCCAAAGAACGTTGAATATATCAGCTGGGGACTGTTCTACAACGACTACAACCTGCGTGAAATTGTTTGCCCCACTGCCGTTCCTCCTTATTTGGATAGCGAAATCATGGGCGGTAACGAATACCAGTGCACACTCTATGTGCCCAGCATCTCGCAGCCGTTCTACCAGCAAGCCAACTACTGGAGCTGGTTCAATGTGGTGGGAGTGAACATGCTGCCCGAATCGTTCGTGGTGAACCACGAAACCTACACCCTCAATCTGCCCGACTCCATTCCCGCAGCCTACAAGCCCAACGTGCATATCGGTACACTGGGTCTCAATGGCAGTCACTACTACGGCGGACTTGAAGTGAACGGCAATGCCACCTTCTCGATGAACAACTTCTCCATCACCTTCGACCCGAACATCGACCGACAGAACAACTATGGCTGGTACGAACGTTCTCAACACCGTAGCGTAACGCACGGAACGTTGCTCAACAATGCCAACCTGCGTGCCGACAACGTGAGTGTTACCCTGTGGAACAAAACCAACGAGTGGACATTCTTCTCGCTGCCCTTCGATGTGAACGTGGGAAGCATCAGCAAGGAGTTCGACGACACGCCCTTCGTGATTCGTAAATACGACGGTGCGAAGCGTGCCGCAGGCGAGATGAACAACACCTGGGTAGACATGACCGAGGACAGCACGCTGGTGGCCGGACAGGGATACATTCTACAGAGTCCGAGTACCAACAACCGCAACTACGACGGATTCTCGTTCTCTGCACTGCAAACGGTGAACAAGAACAATATCTTCGCCAACGACAACGTTGACGTGCAGCTTGCCGAGTACTTGAGCGAGTTCCCGCAGAACCGCTCGTGGAACCTGGTGGGTAACCCCTATCCTTGCTTCTTCGACGCTCGTGCCATCGATACCTCTGCGCCCATCATCGTGTGGAATGCTTATAACAGCAACTACGAGGCCTACTCGCCCGTTGACGACCAGCTCATCCTCAAGCCCGGTGAAGCCTTCTTCATCCAGCGTCCGGTTGACCAGGCTTCTATCACCTTCGTGAAGGAAGGCCGACAGCTCAACCTCACCCAGCGCGGCATCAACTACTTCGCCGGTGCCCGCCAGAGCGAGCTCACCGCACAGCGCAGCGTGTTCAACCTCTCCATCACCGGCGAGGGCGAACTGAGCGACCGCACCCGCTTCGTCATCAACAGCGATGCCAAGATGAGCTACGAAACCGGAACGGATGCTTCGAAGTTCATGAGCTTGAAGGCCAACGCCGTGCAGCTGTACACGGTGAACAGCGGCGTGCGCTATGCCATCAACGAACGTCCCATGGAGAGCGGCATCATCGAACTGGGCCTGCAGGTGGGCACCGAGGGTACATACACCGTAGCCCTTGACACCGAGGTGCAGAACGAGGTGTTCCTCATCGACCGCCTGAACGGAACCGAGAACCGCATCGACGGCACCGCCGGCTATGAGTTCTTCGCCGAACAGGGCACCATCGAAGGCCGCTTCGCCATCCGCTTGGGCGACGGCGAACTCACTGGCATCCATGCTGTGAGCACCAGCGACAAGACCAATGGTGAATACTACGACCTGCGTGGTGTGCGCACAGCCCAGCCGCGTAAGGGAATCTACATCCAGAACGGAAAGAAAGTAGTGGTTAAGTGAAAAACAAGTAAAGAGCTTGTTCATGCTCGATGAGTGTGAACAAGCTTCCGCTTGTGTTTTCTATTGTGATTTGAATAACCTAAAACTCATGACAATGAAAAGAATATTGAGTTTATGCCTGATAGCCCTTTTCCAGCTTGCGCTCTACGCACAGGCTGGAGGAGAGGGTGGTGCGCAAGAAGCCTTCACCTTGAACCTGCAGGTCTCTCCCTCTGCGGCGGGAAGCCTTTCAGAAAACGCTTCTGCCCAATACACTGCCGGAACCGAAATATGGCTCGAAGCGTATGCCAACGAGAAATACGAATTCCAGTATTGGGAAGAAGAGGGAGCCGTGGTGTCGCAGAGCCGGGGATTCATGTACACCATGCCCGCCCGGAACGTAAACCTGAAGGCTGTCTTCCGCTACAACCCCGAGAGTCCGGGCAATCCCGAAGCTCCTAAGGGCACCTATACGCTGAACCTGCAAGTCTCGCCCAACAATGCGGGCAGCCTGAACAATGCCACCACTGGCAGATACAAGGCCGACACGCAGCTTTGGCTCAATGCATACGCCAACACGGGCTACGAGTTTGTGGCATGGAAGGAAAATGGCGAGGTTGTTTCCAACAGCCGGTCGTTCTACTACGTCATGCCAGAGCGCGACGCCACGCTTACAGCAGTGTTCCGCTACAACCCGTCGAACCCCGGCAATCCGGAGACTCCGCCACAAACGAGCTATCTTTATCTGGAGTCGCAGCCTGCCGGTGTGGGCTCTTTCAACTGGAGCACGCCTGCCAAGATTGAATGTGGACAGTGGGTGAACGTGGTTGCCTACCACAACGGCGGATGGAAGTTCCGCGAATGGCAGAAAGACGGTGTGGCCGTTTCAAATTCTCGGAGTTATGACTTTGAAATGCCGGAAGAAGACCTCCACTTGGTGGCCGTCTTCGACTACAGTCCTGATAACCCCGTGAACCCCGGTGCCAACTATTGGAACAGCGAAACCGGCGAGGTGATTGTTGACGACTTCCAGCCCGGTTCTCTCTACAGTGCCATCAATAACCTGGTAGGTGGAGCTACCGATCAGGTGAAGATGATTACCGTGGCAGGCGTGGCCGACATCAACGACTGGGGCATAGTGAATGACTTCGGTAACTGCGCAGTCTTCGACTTCAGTCGTATTACGGGGCTTACCCAAATCTATTCGTGGGCGTTTGAGTATGCCAAGGCCATGACAGATATCATGCTGCCGGCAACCCTCACAAGCATTGGCAACTATGCTTTCTACCAGCTGCAGAACCTGAAGTCGATAACTTGCTATGCACTCACTCCGCCTTCGGTAGGTAGTTCCACCTTCTATGGGGTTTCAACGGATATGGTTGTTTATGTGCCCGCCAATGCCGTGGGACTCTATCAGGAAGCCCAGGGATGGAAGAACTTCACCATCATGCCCATCCAGGCCGAAGTGACATCGTTGCAAGTGAACCTGCCCGAAGGCATCGACCGCTCTATATATAAAGATATGTATATAGAGCTGCTCAATATCAACAGCGGACAGAAGCAGCGACTGGTGGTTACCGACCGCAACACCTACACCTTCAACTCCATCATGTTCAACTCGGAGTTTAACATCTACCTGCGCAACCATAAAGATGTAGTGCTGGGCGAGATTTTGAACGTGAAAGTTAAAAACCAGCCACTCGAGGTAACTTTCGAAAACCTGGTTACACCGCGCACGGTGGCATTGAAAGTTGTTGCACCTGGCGGAACCGACGTTACCGCACAGACAACCATCACCTGGACCGACGCACAGGGTAACTTCCTGACACAAGACAGCATCGTTGCCGGACTGCTGGAAGGCGAGAAGGTGAAATACCACATTGCTCTTTCGCGCCAGCTTGCCATGAACTACCTGCAACCCGCAGACTCGCTCTACGAGGTGCAGTCGGCCAATCAACTGGAAGTGGAGCTGAATCGTATTCCGCTGATGACGATGAGTGGCAGCGTGCGCGACCTGAAACAAGACAAGCCACTCGCCAACGCCATTATTTCCATCAGTCAGACTCTCAACGGAAACTACTCCCGAACCATGGTGACCAAGACCGATGAGAATGGAGAATGGTTCCAGCCAGTGTATGTAGCACCCACCGACATCACCGCTTCGAAGGTTGGATATGTGAGCAAGAGCCTCTCGCTCGAGCAGCCCCTTGCCACCGTGCCGCCTTTTGAACTGCGCGACATCAATGGTACTATCATCAAACTGAATCTCACCTACACCGATGTGCAGGGCAATACCACACAGGGCTATGACGACTATGCCAACGTGACGTTCTCGGTGAAGAATCTAACAACTGGCGAGGATGTTACAGAACTGAGCTTGCAGTATCCGAAGATTGTGCTCATGGATCAGCTGCCCGCCGGCACCATCCTGCGCGTAACGGCTACCAGCAAGAAGCAAAGCTTCATGCCCGTGGAGGCAACGGCCGAAGTTGACAACCTCGACAGGGCCGAGGTAACACTGCCCATCAAGCAGCTTGGTGCCATCAGTGCCAAGTTCGTGACCACCGACAACACCGACATCGTGGGAATCCTCTACGACGGCAACGGAAACTTGCTGCGCAAGTATAGCTACACCGACAACGCGCTCCTCATCAGCGAACTTGTTGATGGCAAATACACGCTTGTTACCATGGGGAGCAGCCAGTTCTTCAATGGCATCGCCTCGCTCTCACAGCTCTATAGCGCCGGACTTCGCGAGGGTGTAGACTTTGTGAAGAACAGCTGCGTGGTGAAGAGTGGACAGATTTGTTATGTTACTAACCAGCTGATTCCTTATCTCGACCAGACAAGGTTCTACTACACTGGCCCCAATACCTCGTTCTCGGTGAACAAGACACAGGTTACCGTGGGACAGTATCTCACCCTCACCGGACGCATCGACTTCAAGAGTCGCTATGCCAGTCATGTGAGCGATGTGAGTCTGATAGTGAACCTGCCCGAGGGAGTGGCTTTCGTGGAAGGCTCTGTGCTGGCCGGAAACAACACTGTGCCCTATACATCGGAGCCGGGAACCATTACCATTCCGGTGGAGAACCTGAAGAGCGCCATCCGCCTTTGCGTTATTCCTACTGTGGGAGGCGAGCACTCTGCCGCTGCCGCTGTGAAATTCTCCTTCGATGGTGTGGAAATGGTTCAGCCCATCGGTTCGGTTACGTTCACTGCCGAGAATCTTTCCATCAATGTTCCAGCTATCGTTGCCAGCACCACGGTGCCCGTGAACGGTACTGCTCTGGGACGCTCGAAGGTGGAGATATTCGAAAACGGAATCCTGGCCGGACAGACAACTGCTTTGGCCAATGGCTCGTGGGCTACAACCATCGAACTGAACAATACCGACGAAATGCAACTCTCTACACACGACGTTTATGCACAGGTGACCACCCAGCAGGGTATGAGCCTGCAGTCGGAAACTCGTCGTGTAACCTACGACTCTCAAGCCATTCAGGTGGAAGAGGTGAGAATGTATCACTGGAATCCTGAGGTGAACGGATGGCGAGGAAAGAACTATGAAGTGATTTTCAACTTCCTCGACCCCAGCAATGTGGCACCGAAGTATATCTACTACATCTATAACCGCACCTTTACCTTCACCATCAAGTTTACCGAAAATAATCCTGAAAAGATTACCGACGTGGTGCTCTATGTGAAATTGGGTGATGGCAGATGGAAACCCATCTCCACTGTCTTCGACAACAAGAGCCACCAGTGGGTAGCCAGTGCCGAACTCGGTAACATGTACGATGGCATTATTCCTGTGAACGTGGCCATCGCTTGCAAGGTTAATGGCGTTGCCAACGATGAGAGCACCGGTCACGGACAGGAGTCGGGATGTGTAGATGCAAGACCGGCAATCGACCCGTCGGGCTACGTCTACGAGGGCGTTCCCTCTAACCGCATGCAGGGTGTCCTTGCTACAGCATACTACAAGGAAACGGTTGAAGACCAATATGGCGACTTGCATGAGAGCGTGATACTCTGGGATGCTGAGGAGTATGCTCAGAAGAACCCGCTTTTCACCGACGAACAGGGCGTGTATCGCTGGGATGTGCCGCAGGGACTCTGGCAGGTGAAGTTCGAGAAGGAAGGCTATCAGACCACCTACTCTGAATGGCTGCCTGTGCCGCCGCCACAGCTCGAAGTGAACATTCCCATCACGCAGTTGCGCCAGCCCATGGTGAAAGCTGCCAAGGTGGATGAAGATGGTGCAGATATCGAATTCGATAAATATATGATACCTGCCACACTCACTACCGACAACATCATTCTCACCCGCAACGGTCAGCCTGTCGGCGGCTTCATCAGTCTGCTCAACGAAGAGGCTGCTTCGGAAGACAATCCAGAGATTACTTTCGCTTCGAAGGTAAGGCTTGAGATGCCTGAAGGCGAGAAGCTGCTTTCGTCCGACGAAGTGGTGCTCACCGTGAGCCGTCAGGTTACAAGCTATGCAGGCATACAGATGGAGAGCGACTTCCAGCAGGAATTCGATGTGGAAGCAGTGGTGAAAGCCATTGCCGCCGACTCGCTCGTGAACGTGGCTTACAACGGCACGCGAACAATATCCGTTGCCGTGCAGCCTGCCGACGCTTCAAAGGGTAAGAAGCTGCAGGTGCGCTCGCTCTCTACGCTCATCGCAACCGTTTCTGATGAAGAACTCGTGCTCGACGAAAACGGACAGGCCGAAATCACCATCACCGGCGAACTGCCCGGTGCCACCGTGGTGAACCTGTCTGTTGACGGCACCGATATCGAACGACTGATGACGGTGAACGTGAAAGAGGCTGAAAAGCTGGTTACCATAGCTCCGAAGGCTTCGCGCGTTACTGGCACCGAGGTTTATCGTGGCACCATGATTCAGCTTTCTTCCGAAACGGACAATGCTGTTATCCGTTACACACTCGACGGTAGCGACCCCGCTGATGCTGAGAATGACAACGTGCTCACCTACAACGACGATGCCCCAATAGTTATTGCCGACGATAATGTCACCATCAAGGCCGTGGCTCGTGGCATAGACCTGGAAAGCAGCGAGGTGGTCACGTTTAATTACTCGCTCAAGCAGAGTAACCTTGGATGGCAGATGCCGCAGGGGTGGACGTGGATTTCGCATAACCTGGAGAACGCCATCGACGTGGCCGAGTTCCAGAACAATGCCGACCGCATTGTCGGGCAGACTACCGAGGCTATCAACGATCCGGCTGCCGGGCTCATTGGAAACCTGCACAACCTGCTTCCGGCTACGGCCTATAAAGTGAAGCTGTCGGCCGATACCGAAAAACGTCTCTCGGGCTATCTCTTCAATGCCACAACCAACACCGTGAGTGTTGAGCAGGGATGGAACTGGATTGGCTATCCGCTCAACCAGACCATGACCATCGACGAGGCATTGGCTTACTTCACTCCGGCCGAAGGCGACTATATCGTAGGACAGGATGGATTTGTGGAGTTTGCCGATGGCGAGTGGCAGGGAACCCTTGAAGGCATGGTGCCCGGTAAAGGTTATCTGTATAAGGCGAATGCCAATGCCGGCATCACATTCAACACGGCAATCGTTTCCAATGCCAACGCACGCATCGGAAAGCGCAATGTGCTCTTGGGCAGTCCGTGGGCTTGCAATGCCTATGCTTGGCCAAACGTGATGCCGCTCACCGCCCAGCTCTATGTGGATGGCGAAAAAGCCGGACAGCAGAAGTGGATTATCGCTGCCTTTGCCGATACGGAATGCCGTGGCATCGGACAGTGGAAGAACGGGCGCGTCATGATGAATGTGTACGGAGAGGGCAACGAAGATATCCGCTTCGTAGCCTACAACCAGAGCGATGAAACCTTCTTCGACCTGAACGAGCACCTTGTGTTCAATGCCGATAACGTGGGCAGCTGGCACGCACCCTTTGCCCTCACGCTCGGTGGAGAAACCACAGGCGTGGATGTCCTGAACAGCGACCTGACAGTTACTCCTGCCGTGGCCTACGACCATATCACGGTTTCGGCTGGCGGGCGCAACATAGAATACATCGCCCTCACCAACATGGCAGGCACACAAGTGGTTGCTGCTGCCAACGTGGGGCCGAAGGCAGTAGTCGCTACAGGCTCTCTCGCTGCCGGGGTTTATATCCTCACCGTCAAAGCTGAAGGCAAGACCTATTACAAAAAGATGATGAAAGCTAACAAATAATAATAACACCGACAAAACATGAAAACAAAATATTTGCTTAGCTTCGTGCTGGCACTGTGGGCTTCGGCCCTCAGTGCCCAAGCACATTGGACTTTCAACTATCACGAATTCCAGTACAGCATGACCGTTTATTTTGAGTTGCAGGCAAATGGAAGTAAAGTTGCAGATGTAGGCAACTACGAGATTGCTGCTTTCGTGGGAGAAGAATGTCGGGGCATTGCTACGTTTGAAACTCAGACTGGCTTAAATGGAACAACCTTTTCGTATGGTTTTATAAAGGTATATAGCAATGTTTCTTCCGGCGAAACCGTCACCTTTAAATGCTACGACAAAACGGGAATGGAGGAGCAGGAAGTGCAGGTAAGCGCCGTTTCTTTCGTTGCCGACGATGCCATAGGTCTTCCCAGCGAACCGCTTGCCTTCGGAATTGATTCAGGAGTGCTGCCAGGTGATGTAAACAACGATGGGAATGTTTCCAGTGCTGATGTGGTTGCGCTTGTCAAGTACATTCTAAGTGATGGTACAACAGAAATTAATGAAGCTGCTGCAGATGTCAGCGGAGACGGCTCTATTTCAAGTGCCGATGTGGTTGCTATTGTAAGAATAATCCTAAATAACTAAATCTATGAAAAAAGTTTTTACCATGTTTTCATTGCTGCTTGCATGCTTGTTCGTGCATGCAGAATCGAAATTTTATTTTGATGCCCAGAAGATTAAGCCAGGAGAAACCAAACAAATAGAGTTGAGCCTTCTCAACGAAAGTATTTGTGAGGGCTTCCAGCTTAAGGTGACTCTTCCCGAAAACGTTTCCTTTGTAGAAGATGAAGATGAGGAGGATTATTTCATGAAGGTTTCTGACCGCGTGAAGAAAAAATTCAATGTGGAATGTTCTTTGCGCGATGATGGTTCTCTTAACTTGGTTGGCTACTTGAGCGGCTCAACAACTATTGATGCTGGCGACGGTCCTATCTTGGTTTTGTTCGTTAAGGCGGATGACAATGCCACTATCGGAACGACGAAGATTAAGATCTCCAATGCAGAAATCAACCTTGAGGGCTCAGTTAATGTTAAACCTGCAGATGAGGAGTTTGATTTCTCTATCTATGATGTTTATACTGTAACAACTGCTGTAAACAATAATACGATGGGCAGTGTTGAAGGTGGTGGAGAAGTGGAGTCTGGAAACAGCACCACCGTAACTGCCACTGCCGCTGAAGGCTATCACTTCGTCAACTGGACGACGGGTGAAACTGCGGTCTCAACCGACAACCCTTATTCGTTCACTGCCGAAGAGAGTGTTACCCTCACGGCCAACTTCGCTCCTAACCAGTATGCGATGACGTTCGTCTTGGACAACGGGCAGGACAATGTGGTGCTCACGCAGGACTATGCCACGGAGCTCTCAGCTCCTGCCGACCCCACCAAAACGGGATTCACCTTTGACGGATGGAGCCCCGCTGTTCCAGCAACGGTTCCGGCCTCAGCCCAAACCTTCACGGCGCAGTGGACACGCAACAACTACAACCTCACGTTTGTTGTTGACGGGGAATCCA
>CACXFT010000021.1 GCA_902767045.1 uncultured Prevotellaceae bacterium
AAACTGTCCGCTTTCCCATAGTGCATCCATCTCTTCGTCAATCTGTTTGGCGTAGAACGCAGCCAGTTGTTGGCGCAACTTTTCCAGTCCCGCAGCGGTTTTGATATGCGACACCAAGTTGAACACTTGTATTTGTGCCGGAGTAAAGGTGATTGCTTCCATAATCTTCTTTCACTTTCTTGTTACAGATGCAAAAATAAGCATTTTCCACGAGAATAACGCAGAGTTACAAAAAAAATGTGTACATTTGCGTGCTGAAACCTAAATATCCAAATTAAATAGAAACAAAAAAAATGAGACTAAACAAACTTCTACCCATGCTCGGGCTGTCGGCGGCGTTGCTGTGCCTCCCAGCCACAAGCAAGGCTTCGGCTGTGCCGGCTAATAAGCCCACAGCTGTAAAGAAACAAGTTGGTGACTTCACCGTGGGCAAAGGGACTTTCCTGCTCAACGGAAAACCGTTCATCGTGAAGGCAGCCGAGGTGCACTACCCCCGCATTCCCCGACCCTATTGGGAACACCGCATCCAGATGTGCAAGGCACTGGGCATGAACGCCGTGTGCATCTACATCTTCTGGAACATTCACGAACAACAAGAAGGGGTGTTCGACTTTACCGGACAGAACGATGTGGCTGAGTTTTGCCGACTGGCACAAAAGAACGGCATGTATGTGATTGTGCGCCCGGGACCCTACGTTTGTGCAGAATGGGAAATGGGCGGACTGCCCTGGTGGCTGCTCAAAAAGAAGGATATTCGCCTGCGCGAACAAGACCCCTACTTTATGGAAAGGGTGAAGATTTTTGAACAGAAGGTGGGCGAACAGCTGGCCGACCTCACCATCCAGAAAGGCGGACCCATCATCATGGTGCAGGTGGAGAACGAATATGGCTCCTACGGCGAGAACAAACCCTACGTTTCGGAAATTCGCGATTGTCTGCGCGGCATCTACGGCAAGGAGCTGGCACTGTTCCAGTGCGACTGGTCGAGCAACTTCGAGAAAAACGGACTCGACGACCTCACCTGGACCATGAACTTCGGTACCGGAGCCAACATCGACAACCAGTTCCGCCGACTGGGAGAACTCAGACCCGATGCCGACAAAATGTGATCGGAGTTCTGGAGCGGATGGTTCGACAAATGGGGAGCCCGCCACGAAACCCGACCGGCCAAGGATATGGTGGAGGGCATGGACGAGATGCTCTCGAAGGGTATCAGCTTCTCGCTCTATATGACGCACGGAGGAACATCGTTCGGACACTGGGCCGGAGCCAACTCACCGGGATTCGCTCCCGACGTAACCTCTTACGACTACGACGCACCCATCAACGAATACGGACTGGCCACGCCCAAGTTCTGGGAACTGCGCAAGATGATGGAGAAATACTACGAGGGAAAGAAGATGCTCAACGTGCCCAAGGCTCCCATGGGCATCATCAGCGTGCCACGCTTCGAACTGAAAGAGTTTAAACCACTGGTGTATGGCTGCGACAGCATTGCCAAGACTGGCGGACTGAAAACCTTCGAAGAAATGAACATGGGATGGGGCTCGATGATGTATGAAACCACACTGCCCGAGATTCCCGCACAGAGCGTGCTCACGGCCGACATTCACGACTTTGCTCAGTTCTTCATCAACGGGAAATACATCGGTAAGACCGACCGCGTGAAAAACGAGAAAACCATCGCACTGCCAGCCGTGAAGAAGGGCGACAAGCTGCTCATCATTGTTGAGGGCATGGGACGCATCAACTTCGGGCGCGCCATCAAAGACTTCAAGGGCATCGTGAGCGACGTAACCATCACGGCCAACGTAGAAAACAACGAGATTACCTGGAAACCCCTCGAATGGACCAAAATTCGCATCCCCGACGACTATAACACAGCTTTCCGGGCCTTTGCAGCTCCTGCCGATGCCAACCTCGAAAAGCAACTGGCTCCACAGGGGCGCGGCTACTATCGCGGCTCCTTTATTATTAATAAGGTGGGCGACACCTTCCTCAACTTCGAACGCTGGGGCAAGGGACAGGTGTATGTGAACGGGCATGCCATGGGACGCATCTGGAGCATCGGGCCGCAGCAAACACTCTACATCCCCGGATGCTGGCTCAAGAAAGGACAAAACGAAGTGGTGGTGCTCGACGTGGTGGGTCCCCGCGAGCCTGTTGTGTGGGGACAGACCGAACCCGAGCTGAACAAACTGCAGCTGGAAAAGAGCAACAAACACAACAACATTGGCGACAAGCCCGACCTGAACTCGATGACTCCCGCCGCCAAAGGCAGCTTCAAACCCGGCAACGGATGGCAGACCATCAAGTTCGACGCACAGAAGAAGGGTCGCTTCCTGGCCATTGAGATTGCTTCTAACCACGACGGCAAAGAGGTGTCGGCCATTGCCGAACTCTACCTGCAGGGCGCCGATGGCAAACGGCTCTCGCGCGAACCCTGGGTGGCCAAGTATGCCGACTCGGAAGAAGAGAACGGCAACCACACCCTCGACAAGGTTTACGACCTGCAGGAGTCTACCTACTGGCAAACGGTGCGCGGAGCATCGTTCCCCCACCTCATCGTCATCGACTTAGGTTCCGAACAAACCGTGAGTGCCTTAGAGTATCTGCCCCGCGCCGAACAGGGAGCACCCGGCAGCGTGAAAGACTTCCGCGTGTTCGTTTATTGACATGAGGCACAGCATTCTTTTTGTTTGCCACGGCAACATCTGCCGCAGTCCGATGGCAGAATTTGTAATGAAGCACCTGGTGGAAGAGGCTGGAATGGCAGCCTCTTTCATCATTGAGTCGGCAGCAACATCAACTGAAGAGATTGGCAACAGTGTTTATCCTCCGGCACACCGAAAACTGGCTGAGCACGGCATTGGCTGTCAGGGCAAAACGGCCCGGCAGCTAACAAGCAACGACTACAACCGGTTCGACCTGCTGGTGGGCATGGATGCTTGTAACATTCACAACATGAACCGCATCTGCGGCGGCGACCCAGAGGGGAAGATTGTGATGCTTATGGACTACACCAACCGGCCGGGAGATGTTGTCGACCCTTGGTATACAGGCGATTTCGATGCCACTTGGCGAGATGTGCTTGAGGGATGCCAAGGATTGTTGAATTCGCTTTCGAAATAGGCAACTTGAGACTTTATCCACAATCGATTCATTTGCAGCATTATATAAAGGATGTTCCAGAGGAACAACAAAATTCAGACACTCAGTTTTTTGAGCCACATGCCAAAGAACCGATCATAGACCATATATCCCTGTTTGGCATCGTAGAAAAGGAATTCTTTGTCTTGTAACGACTTTAGTGCCATTTTGATGCTGCTTGGAGCAGGCAGATGATGGCCCACGATAAAATCAAGCGACGTGGGAGCAATCACCTTTCCCTCGGAGGCTATAGCGGCAAGCAACTGTGCCTGGTTGTCGGTTAGCAGATTATAGTTCGACTGGTAGTTAATCTCCTGTTCATGCAGAATCTTGTCGACAGCCCTAAGCACATCTTCTTGGTCGAGTTTTCCTTTCGGTGTTCGATAAAGACGGTTGAGAATTTTCTGGATGTACCACGTCTGACCATCAATCATATCGTACAGATAGTTGAACGATTCTTCAGACATTTGTCGCTTTTGGCATGCAAAGAAGCCGTTAGCGAAAGTCCTGTAGACTTTGGCATCGATGGTGCCAATCGTCATGATTTGAGAACTGTTGAAAAAAGGATGTTCCGGCGACATGAACATATCTGCCAATAGGTGCTGCTGGCTTCCCGAGAAAATGATGTGCACGTTAGGTACAAACTGTATGATAGAGCGGATGAAAGCATCGGCACCAATCTCAGCATAACGGCTCACCTGCTGAAACTCATCAAGGGCCAGAAAACATTGCCGCCCCGACTCCTTCATATATTCAAACACCTGCTGCAGTGTTTCACGGGCTCTTTCCGAAGTTACCGACACACTGAAGGTTGGCAATCCTGTCAAAGGGTCTTGGCTCAAAGTTGGCCGCAGAGCCGATACAATTCCGTTGAGTCTTCTCATCACCGCCTGCGAAGGAGAGTCTAGTTTGCCAATAACGGCATTGGCTATGAACTGTACCATTTGGTTAAAGGTCTTTGTAGAAAAGATGTCTACATAAAAGCAGCGTATGTTTTTATTGCTCGCCTCCATCCGTTCGAAAGCATGGCTTATGAGACCAGTCTTTCCGATGCGACGTGGAGCCATAAGCGTAACATTGCTACCATTCGTAAGAGCTTCGATGAGCTCTTCCGTTTCCTGCTCGCGGTCACAGAAATATTCCGAACCAAAGTAGCCGTATTCTGGGAATGGGTTTTCCAATTTCATATTTTACGTTTCATGTTTTATGAAACGCAAAGTAATATATTTCTTCGTTCACCTGCAAGGAAGGTGATTAATTATTAAACATAATTAACGCATTGCCCCCCCCGCCAACGGTATCCCACAAATAGACACCCCCAGGGGAGTGACAGATGAGAAGGATATTCTGTCACCCCTTGGGGGCTATCGTCAAGCTCTGATTGACCAAGTTGGGGGGGGTATTCTTAGTTTTATAGAGCACGCAGGGTTATGGCTTTGCCAAGTGGCGGTAGTATTCGCAGGCAGCGAGCAGGAAGGCACCAGTGCCGAAGTTGGTAACCGATTTCTGGTCGACCACCTGTCCGGGTATGGCCTTTTCTCCAATGGGTTGCACATAGCCTACAGTTCCGTCGGGCTGCAGGGCGATGGTGGCGAGATATTCCCATGCCTTGTCAACCACGGGCTGATAGGTTTTGGCCGGCAGGTATCCGTTGTTGATTCCCCATTGCAGTCCGTAGGCAAAGAGGGCTGTGCCGGAAGTTTCCCGTCCGGGAGCCTGTTCCGGGTCGGCCATGGAACGAGTCCAGTAGCCTTCTTCCTGCTGCAATGCAGCCACGGCAGCAGCCTGGCGCTCATAGTAGCGGATATACTCTTTGCGGTGGGAATCGTTCTTGGGCAAGTCTTTCAGCACCTTGGCAAAAGCTGCCAGCACCCATCCGTCGCCACGAGCCCAGAAGTCTTTCTTGCCGGCAGCCGTCTTGTGCTTGGGATACACATATTTGCCATCGCGGAAATAGAGTCCGGTTTCATCGTCATACATGATGCTGTTGGCATACTGCCAGTTCTCATACATCTTATCGAGATATTTGGTATCGCCGGTGAGCTTATACATCTTCGCCATCACGGGCATCACCATGTAGAGGGCATCGGCCCACCACCAGAAGTCGTTATCTTTGGCATCGGCCTCGAAGCCCATCACCTCGCGGGCACGAGCTGTTTTGTAGTCGGCAGGAGCCACGCTGTTCAGGTCGAGATAGGTTTGGAAACAAATCTGCCAGTCGCCGAAGAGCACATGCTGCATCGACTCGCCATATTGTTTATAGAGCCATCGCGAAGCGTCTTTCTCCCGTGCTCCCTGCCAGAGGTTCCTTTCGGCCCACTCTTCGGAGTAGTTTTTCCAGGCCAGGTTTTTAAAGAGCAGGAAAGCCTCCATGTTGCCCGTGTGATAAACGGCCGGGTCCCAGAAAGAACGTTCCTGAGCGTGGTTGCGCTGCCAGGTGTTGTTAACAGTGTAAACGATATCTTTCACCTCCTGCGGGGTCCATTGCTTGGCATTGATGCTCAAGGGCAGCAAGGCAAGGAGAAGGCTCCAGCCCCAAGCCCGAGCGAAAAAAGAATTGCTGTTTTTCATTGTTGCTGAGTTTGTTATTGGCGTTACGAACGTTATTATCGTTATGAACGTTATGAACGTTATGAACGTTATTAACGTTATTAACGATATTAACGTTTTTCTAATTTACCATTTATCTTTTGTTTGAATATCATCTGCCCAGCGGTGGTCTTTGGGGAATGGCTGTCCGCCCCATGCCTTCACCTGCGTCCAGGGCTGCGGTTCGCATGTCCAGAAATCGTGGTCGGCAGGCAGTCCGAGCGGCATAAAGGAAAGCGAGGTCATATAGAGCGACCCGTTGTTGGTGTACCAATCGGCAGTGCCGGGCTGTGAGCCACAGAATCCGATGGTGAGGAATCCCCCCTCGTTGTAGTTGTTCTGCTGGTCGAACATGCGGTGCATGGTTTTTGTGAGCGCAGCCCTCACCTGTCCGTTCGAGAGGTCGCTGGGCAGTTTCTGATACCATGCCAGCAGTGCCAAGGGTTGCAGGGCAGCCAGTCGGTAGGGGGTTGAGCGCCCTATAACGGGGAATGTGCCCTCGGGCGAGATGAAGCGTTCGAGCACGATAGAGAACTTCTGCGCCCGTTTGAGTTCGCGGTCGTAGTATTTCTTGTAGTCGAGGCGCGTGCCATTCTGCTTGGCATCAATCATATTCTGCAGTGTTTCCAAATACATGGCATGGAACACATAGCTGGTGTAATAGTCGAAGGCAAACACCGGACCGTCGGCATACCATCCGTCGCCCACATACCATTCTTCTGTTTTGCGAATGGGCATCATCACGCGGAAGTCGTCATATTCCTTGGTGCCGAAAGCTTTGGCAATGAAGCTCTCGATGGTTGACGAGAACAGGAACCAGTTGGTGTAGGGCGGTTCCACGCGTCTGAGCTGTTTAAACTCTTCAAGATAGCGTTGCTTGGTCACCTCATCAAGGGGCATCCACAGTGCATCGTAGCCACGAATGAGCGATTCGGCCACATAGGCAGCATCCACCAGTGCCTGACCATGTCCGCGCCAGGCCAGATAGTCTGGACTTTCGGGGTCCACAGCATTCTTGTAGGCAGCCAGCGCCCACTGGCGCAGTTGTTTGCGCTGTGCCCCTTCCGGTGTGTCGTCGTCGGGCAGCGAGAGCCAGGGAGCGATGCCCGCCATCAGTCGACCGAAAGTTTCCATGTAGGCCACCTTTTTGTTGCGCCCGTCCCAGTTGGGGCTCACTTCAAGCTGCATATTTTTCTGCAGTTCGCCTTTGGCCATGTTTTCCAACACCGGCTGCGCCATCTTGTATGCCTGCTGGCACCAATATTCGCGGTCGGTCATCACTTTCTCTTGTTTCTTCTTGGCCATGATTCCCATGGGGAGCATCATGGCGAGCACCACAGCGAGTGCTTTCATCAAGTTCTTTCTCATGATTTCGGTTTGGTTATTAGTTTTGATTCATAGTGCAAAGGTAATGAATTTTTTTGAAAGCGGCCTACAGTTCCTCTTCTTTGTTTTGTTTAAGCCGTTCAACAAACTGGTCAATCTTTGCCAGTTCGCGTGGGATGCGAATGTTCTGCGGACAGTGAGGTTCGCATTGTCCGCATTGTATGCAGTGGTTAGCCTGGCGCAGCCGGGGCACCGAGCGATCCTGTCCGATGAGGTATTCCCGCCGGTAGCGTTCGTAGTTGGTATCTTTCAGTCGGCGTGGCAGTCGGCCAGCGTTCTTCACCTTATTATAATGTACGAAGATGCCGGGGATGTCAACCCCGTAAGGACAAGGCATGCAATACTTGCAGTCGTTGCAGGGAATGGTTTCCACCCCCACCAGCTCTTCGGCTACATGATAGAGAAAGGCTGTTTCTTCTTCGCTGACGGGCACGAGCGGCGAATAGCTGATGAGGTTATCTTTAAGATGTTCCATGTAGGTCATGCCGCTGAGCACAGTGAGCACCCCCTCTGGTGTGCCCGCATAGCGGAAAGCCCACGAAGCGACAGACTTTTCGGGAGCCCGTTGTTTCATTTCGTTCACCAGATATTGCGGTACGTTGGCCAACCGACCTCCCAGCAGCGGTTCCATCACAACCGCCGGTATGCCGCGTTTCTGCAGTTCGGCATAGAGGTATCGGGCATCGGTGTTGCGTGGGTTTATCTCGTCGGCCCAGTCCCAGTCGAGGTAGTTGAGCTCTATCTGCACAAAGTCCCAGTGGTATTGGTCGTGATGAGCAAGCAGATAGTCGAACACCTCAATCTCTCCATGATAAGAAAAGCCCAGGTTGCGTATGCGCCCCGCCTTGCGCTCGTCGATTAGGAAGTCGAGCATGCCATTGTCGAGATAGCGCCCCTGCAGAGCTTCCATCCCCCCCATGCCAATTCCGTGGAGCAGGTAGTAGTCGATGGTATCAACCTGCAACTCTTTGAACGAGTTCCGATACATCTTCATCGACTCTTCTCGGCTCCATGTTTCCTGGTTGAAGTTAGAGAGTTTCGTTGCCACCAAGAACTTGCCTCGCTGGTGCCGCTTCAGCGCAATGCCCGTGGCACGCTCGGAGAGTCCGCGACAATAAGCCGGACTGGTGTCGAAGTAGTTCACCCCATGTTCAATGGCATAGTCAACAAGGCGGTTCACCTGACTCTGGTCTATGCTGTCGGAACTTTCTCCGTCTTCCGGTGCTGCCCCAGTATCGTTGTAGGTGGGGAGTCGCATCATGCCATAGCCCAACAGCGAAACGCGGTCGGCGGTGGTGGTGCAGGTGCGATAGGTCATCTTCCCCATTGGGGGTTCCACCTGGTTTCGGTATTCGGCCTTTGCCTGTTCCGTTTTCTTATCCTTGCAACCGGTAACAACAGCCGCAGCAGCAACGGCCCCGGCAGCCATGGTCTTCAGAAACGAACGGCGCGAAAGATTTTTGTCATTCACCATTTATCATTTATCATTTATCATTTATCATTTAGCGAAGCGCCCCATTTATCATTTAGCGTAGCGCCTCATTTAGGGCACAGCCCGCCAATGCACTTCATGTCCCTCCACATAGATGGCCGGGAACGGACGGGCCGGACAAAGGTGCTCACAGGCACCGCATCCGATGCATGCAGCTTCGTTCACGGCCGGTATATAGGGCGACTCATCGTCGTTGGGGTTGAAAGGCACCATTTCTATAGCTCCCGTGGGACAATGGCGGAAACAGTTGCCGCACGCTACTCCATCAGTGAGCACCAGGCAGTTTTTCCTCACCCACACGGCATGGCCAATCTGCACCGCAGTCTTCTCGGCAGGGGTGATGGGCTTGATGGCTCCCGTGGGGCACACCTCTGAACAGCGTGTGCACTCGGGTCGGCAGTAACCGCGTTCGTATTCCATGGTAGGCTGCATGAACGTGAGCAGGTTGGCCGAGGGGCGCAGCACATCGTTGGGGCACTGAGCCACACACAGCTGGCAAGCCGTGCAGTGATGAGCCATGTGCTGTGCGCTCATCGACCCGGGGGGCGTGAGGGGGGTAAGCCGATTGGGAATGGCCTTCTCTTCGATGGCCGCCAGCCCACCGTGGGCATCCTGTTTGCTCTGAGCCAGTGCGCCCGATGCAAGCAGGGTTGAAGAGAGAAGAAACGCCCGGCGTGAAGAAGGCTGCTCGGTTGTGGCCTCAGCAGACTGCTTCTTGAGCAACCCGGGTAGAAAGCCATAGTGCAACGCACCATGGTTGCACTTTTCGATGCAGTTGCCACAGCTAACACACCGGCTGTGGTCTACACGGTGGTTCTTATAGTCGATGCACGAAGCCTTGCAGTTTCTGGAGCAGAGCGAACAGTTGCGGCACTTTTCCACGTTGAAGTATACCCGCATGAGGGAGAAGCGCGAAAGCATGCCGAGCAAAGTGCCCACCGGACAGATGGTGTTGCAGTAGGTGCGCCCTCCCCGCCAAGCCAGCACTGCCACCACAGCAAAACTCACAGCAGCCACACACAGCGTGGGTAGCGAACGCAACCACACATCAACACTGTAGAAAGCGTAGCTGTCGGCACGTTCGGCAACAGAAGCCAGCAGGTTGTTTGCCCACAGATAGAGGGGTTGCACCATGCTCACCACCATGCGCCCGTATGAGCCGTAGGGGTCAAGCAGTGCCACCACCGACCCGATGCCGGCAACCACCGCAAGGGCGAAAAGCACAAGCACGGGATAGCGCACCCAACGTAGCTCGGGTGAATAGGTGTAGCGGTTTTTCTTGTGCCAACTGTGAAGGTGAGCAACAAGGTCTTGCATCACCCCCAACGGACAGATAACCGAGCAGTAGATGCGGCCAAACACTAATGTGAGCACTGCGAGTAAAACAATCACCGCCACGTTGAGTGCCAGCACCGCCGGCAGCAGCTGCACCTTTGCCATCCAGCCAAGCCAGGCATGCAGCGTGCCGGTGAAGTCGAGCAGCAGCAGCGTAATGCCTGTGTAGAACAGTGCTGCCAGTGTAATTCTTATTCGTCGTAACATCGTTGTTATCATTTATCATTTAGCGAAGCGCAGCGAGCGCCTCATTTATCATTTAGCGGAGCGCAAAACACGCTTGCTTCGTAGAGCAACCAGATAGGTAAGGCTACAACCAGCAGTGTGAAGGCATCGGTGGTGGGTGTGATGATGGCCGTTACCACAAGTATGGCTACGATGGCATGCCGGCGATAAGTGCGCATCTGCTCCCGCGAAAGCACTCCCATGTGCCCAAGCAACCAACACACCACAGGCAGTTCAAACACAACACCCATCACCAAACTCATGGTGAGCAACGTATCTATATACGATTGCAGGGTGAGCATGTTGGCCACATCCGCACTCACCTGATAGGTGCCCAGGAAGTGCAGGGTGAAAGGGAACACCAACAGGTAGTTGACCATTGTGCCCACCAGGAACATCATGTATGCCGAACCCACAATTCCCACCGCATAGCGACGCTCTCGGGCATAGAGAGCAGGAGACACGAAACGGAAAAGCTGATAGAGCACATAGGGCGAAGCCACGATAAGCGCGGCACAGAGCGCTGTGCGCATGTGCACCATGAACTGCTCGGTGAGTCCGGTGTTCACAAGGCGCACCTCAAAAGGTTCCACCCCCAAAAGGCGATAGGTGATAAAGCCAGATGAGCGCGGAGCCAGAACCACCCCGAAGAGCATATCCTTCAGCGCAAAGGCCACAACCCCGAACACCCCCACCACGGCGAGCGAACGGATGATGCACAGGCGCAACGCTTCGAGGTGATCCCAGAACGTGCCAGTGGCTTGGGGGGCATGATGCTTTACTTCCACGTTGCTATTCAGGTTTTTCGGCCGGTGTTTTCTTCTCGTCGGAGGTATCTTCCACCTCCCTCATGCCATCCTTAAAGCTCTTCACGCCCTTTCCCAAGCCTTTCATCAGCTCGGGAATTTTCTTGCCGCCAAAGAGCAGCAGCACAACCAGCGCAATGAGTAAAATTTCGGGGGCTCCTAATCCAAACATAGTCTTCTTGTTTAAGGTGGGTTTTATTAATTCCCACGGTTTTGTTTTACATTGGCGGGTGATAAGATTTCGTATGGGTAAGACTACAGTGGTGACCACTGCCTGGTCATGCGGTGACCACGGCCTGGTCATGGGGTGACCACTGCCTGGTCATGGGGTGACCACGGCTTGGTCATGGGCTGACCACGGCTTGGTCATGGGCTGACCACGGCTTGGTCATGGGCTGACCACAGCTTGGTCGTCTGGTGGCCAAAATCGGGTCTTCGATGTGGCCGTAACCATTCAGAATCTTATAGCACCATGGGGTGTACTCTGCAAAGGTAAACAAAAAAATGATAGGAACGGCCGTTTTCTCACAGGAAATGATTACTTTTGCAGTAATTTAACGTGATAAGTGAAACTATGATACAATCAATGACCGGCTACGGCAACTCTGTCGTAACCTTCCAAAACAAAAAGATTCATGTTGAAGTGAAATCGCTCAACAGCAAGCAACTCGACCTTTCAACCCGCATTGCCCCACTCTATCGCGAAAAGGAGATGGAAATCAGACAGCTGGTGGCCGAGCGCCTGGTGCGCGGCAAGGTGGAGTTCTCTATCTGGGTGGAGAAAGAAGCCGGTGCCGAGGCCACACCCATCAACATGGCACTTGTTGAAAACTATCATCAGCAAATCAAGTCCATCTCGGCTGCCACGGGCATTCCAGAACCCGCCGACTGGTATGCAACCATCCTGCGCCTGCCCGATGTGATGTTGCGCACCGAGGTGGAACAGCTCACCGATGAGGAATGGGCCGCAGCACGGCAGGCCGTTACCGAAGCACTGGAGAACCTGGTTGACTTCCGCCAACAGGAAGGTGCCGCACTGGAAAGAAAGTTTGCCGAGAAGATTAACAACATTGAGGCACTGCTCAAAAGCATTGAACCCTACGAGAAGAGCCGGGTGGAGAAAATACGTGCACGCATCATCGACGCACTGAAAGAGATTCCCGAGGTGGAATACGACAAGAACCGACTGGAACAGGAACTCATCTACTATATAGAGAAGCTCGACATCAGCGAAGAGAAACAACGACTTGCCAACCACCTGAAATATTTCCGCCAAACCATGAGCGAACCGGCCGGACAGGGAAAGAAGCTGGGATTCATTGCACAGGAGATGGGACGCGAAATAAACACCACCGGTTCGAAGAGCAACCAGGCCGAAATGCAGAACATTGTGGTGAAGATGAAAGACGAGCTGGAACAAATCAAAGAACAGGTGCTCAATGCCCTTTAACACTTCAATATATATCCATCCCACATGAAAAAAGGAAAGATGATTATTGTGAGTGCTCCCAGCGGAAGCGGAAAGAGCACCATCGTGCAGTGGCTCATGCGGGAACATCCCGAACTGCGCCTCTATTTCTCCATCAGCTGCACCAGCCGACCGCCACGCGGAACCGAACGCCACGGAGTGGAATATTTCTTTCTCTCGCCGGAAGAGTTCCGCGAGCGTATCGCCCGCAACGAGTTCCTGGAATTTGAAGAGGTGTATGCCGACCGCTTCTACGGAACCCTGAAAGCACAGGTGGAACGACAGCGCGAAGAAGGGCAGAACGTGGTGTTCGACGTGGATGTGAAGGGGGGCTGCAACATCAAGCAGCACTACGGCAACGAGGCTCTGAGCCTGTTCATACAACCGCCGTCGGTGGAAGAACTGCGTCGCCGACTGGTGGGGCGTGCCACCGATTCGCCCGAGGCCATCGAAAACCGGCTCGCCAAGGCCTCCTACGAACTAACCTTTGCCCCACGCTTCGACCATGTGATTGTGAACGACAACCTTGAAACGGCCAAGCAGGAAACGCTCGCCGTGGTGAAGGAGTTTGTGGAGAGATGAAGAAAATAGGAATTTTCGGAGGGTCGTTCAACCCCATCCACAACGGGCACATAGCTCTGGCACGCCAACTGCGGGAGCTGGCTGGCCTCAACGAGGTGTGGCTGATGGTTTCGCCCCTGAACCCGCTGAAACAATCATCGGCCGACCTGCTGCCCGACCATCTGCGCCTGCAGATGGCACAGCTGGCACTTCAAGGCGAAACAGGCCTGAAGGCTTCAGACTATGAGTTCCACCTGCCGAAGCCTTCTTATACATGGAACACTCTGCAGGCTCTGCACAACGACTATCCCAACGATGTGTTCACACTGCTCATCGGGGCCGATAACTGGCAACTCTTTCATCACTGGCGAAACTATGCAGATATTCTTGCACACTACCCCATCGTCATCTATCCACGCCAAGGCTCACCCATCGACGCAGCCTCACTGCCAAAAGGGGTGCAGCTCGTGAACACCCAACTCTACAACGTGAGCAGTACTGAAGTGCGCTGCCGCATCCGCGAGGGTAAGCCTGTAGACCAGCTCATTCCTGCCTCCATCGTTGAACGTGCCCAAACCTATTATGCAATACATCACGGGAAGTGAACTGTTTGAGCGGGTTGCCGCCATTCTGCAACTGGCTCACACACCTTCGGCACAAACACGCAAAATGGTGTTCGAAACGCTGATGCTGGTGTGCCAGGCCGGACTGAACAACAGCAGGCATGGTTTCGGCAACCTCTCTTCACAAATCGATTCGCTCTGCAAACGGCACCATGTGGCCACAGCCGACACTGCTTCCATTCAAGCGGCACGCCGACATGCCATAGGCAATGCCGAGGTTACTGCCGAAGACCTTCGCTACGACTGCAGGGCCCTGAGCTTGTTTATCTCTGCCGTAACAGGTGAAGCCATCCCATCTACACTCATAGGAAAGATTCCTCCCACCGGGCGCATCGGGCAGCCGCATCACCAGGTGAACTACCAGTATATCCGCTGCACGGTGGTTGACTGGAACCAGGAGTGCATTCGCGTGAGTGCCGACCAAGAAGGGGTGGAAGAGCTCTTGCAGGTTGACTATGTGAACACCCCCGACTACATCAACCTGAAGTATCTGCCACGGCTGCTCCGCCAAGGCATGCAGCTCAACCTGCTCAACTGTGAAGTGAAGAACAAGGTGGTGGTTCCTCTCGTGGTGGTGGTGGAGCCCGACTTTCTCATCGACATCAGTGTGCTTGCCTCGTGTTTCGAAGACTATGGCCATCACCCGCTTCTCTACACCTTGAAGCGCATGATGCCACGACCCAACAACATCTACACCCTGATGGGAAACTTTGCCGGCGCAGCACTCGACAACATCATCAACCGCCCGGCCAACCACCATTTGCTTGCCGACACACTCAAGGAGAACTTCCGCGACAAGGCACTCGAGTTTGCCACCTGTCAGGGATTCAACCCCTCGGCATTCAAACAAGAGGCCACCATGCAAACACAAAACCTGCAAAGCATTGTAGACGACCTGTTTCAACACCACAACCGCAAAGATGCCATCCTTGAACCTTCGTTCATCTGCGAGAAACTCGGACTGCAAGGACGCGTAGACCTGATGACTACCGACTTCTCGTTGCTTGTTGAACAGAAGTCGGGAAAAAACATCAACGTAGAGCGCAACACCATGGGAACCCACGGCAAGCACATAGAGAAACACTATGTGCAGATGCTTCTCTATTATGGCATGCTGGTCTATAACTTTGGCCTGGCACGCCGCAAAACCGACATGTTCCTGCTCTACTCGAAATACCAGCTGCCGGGTGGGTTGCTCGAGGTGGAACCACTGCAGAAACTGCTGCGCGAAGCCATCCAACTGCGCAACGAAGTGGTGGCCACGGAATATGTGATTGCCAACGAGGGATTCGAAACCATTCTGCAACAGCTCACTCCACAAACCATGAACACGGCCGGCATGCAGGGTTTCTTCTTCGAACGCTACCTGCTGCCGCAGTTAGACAGTGTGTGTGCACCGCTTCATGCAATGACACCACTGGAACACGACTACTTCTGCCGCATGGCCACCTTCGCCGCCAAGGAAACACTGCTCGCCAAAGTGGGGGTGGCGGGATGTCAGGGGGGAGCCGTGGCCGACCTGTGGAACATGTCGTTAGAAGAGAAACTGGAAATGGGGAACATCTATGTGAACCTGCAACTGAACGAGAAACTGCGCAACCCACAAAGCGGAGCGGTTGAACGGGTGGTGCTCGGCATCAAGAACCAGAGCGACGACTTCCTGCCCAACTTCCGCCGCAACGACATGGTTTACCTCTATGCCTACGGCGACGTGCCCGACGTGAGAAAGAGCATCCTGCTCAGGGGAACCATTGCCCGCCTTTCATCCACAACGGTAGAGGTGCAGCTCACCAACAGTCAGAACAACGAACAGGTGCTCGACCCACAGCGCCCGTTTGCCATTGAACATGCCGGAAGCGACATGGGGGGCACGGCAGCGCTTGCAGGTCTGCACACACTCATTACAGCTCCGATAGAAAGGCGCAACGTGCTTCTGGGGCAACGGCCGCCACGGGCTGATAAGAGTAAGACGCTCACACGCTCCTATCATCCCGACTACAACGATGTGTTGCTTCGCGCCAAACAAGCACTCGACTTCTTTCTGCTGCAAGGGCCGCCGGGCACAGGCAAAACGTCCATGGCACTCCGGTTCCTGGTTGAAGAAGAACTCACAAACCCCACCTCGGCCATCCTGCTTACGGCCTATACCAACCGCGCGGTAGATGAAATTTGCGGCATGCTGTGCCAGGCCCATGTAAGCTTCATACGCTTAGGAAACAAATACAGCTGCGACCCGCAATACGAATCGCACTTGCTGAGCAGCTTGGTAGAGGCACAGGCACGGCTCGACCAGATTCGCCAATGCCTGCTTGAGGCTCGCGTTATCGTGGCAACAACCTCCACACTCATGGCACGCCCGTTCCTGTTCAGCCTGAAAACGTTCTCGCTTGTGGTTGTAGACGAGGCCAGTCAGATTCTTGAACCCAACATCATTGGCATGCTCGCTGCCACGCAGGCACGCTTCATTCTCGTTGGCGACCATAAGCAGTTGCCGGCCGTGGTGCAACAGAGTGTAGAAGAGTCGGCAGCCGACTCGCCGCTCCTGCACGCCATTGGACTCTACAACTGTCGCAACTCGCTCTTCGAACGATTGCTGCGGGCAGAACGACAGGCGGGCAGAACCGACTTTGTGGGTGTGCTGCACAAGCAAGGACGCATGCACCCCGACATTGCCCTTTACTCGGGCAACATGTTCTACCGGCGCGAACAGCTGCAACCCGTTCCGCTTCCCCACCAGCAAGAACCCACCTCGCGCACGCGCGTAATATATATTAATGTGGAACCCCAGCCAACAGCTTCAGACAAGGTGAACCCGCGCGAAGCCGTGGTGGTGGCACAAGTGCTCAAACGGGTGTATGAACAATATGCCGACCAGTTTGATGCCGACCGCACCGTGGGCGTGATTGTGCCCTATCGAAACCAAATTGCCATGGTCCGCCAGGAGGTGGAGAAGCTGGGCATTGAACCGCTGCTGGCCATATCCATCGACACCGTAGAGCGCTACCAGGGGTCGCAGCGCGAAGTAATCGTATATTCTTTCACCGTGCAGCACCGCTACCAGCTCGACTTCCTCACTGCCAACTGCTTCAGCGAAGACGGGGTGATTATCGACCGCAAACTGAACGTGGCCATCACCAGAGCCCGCCGCGAACTGGTGCTCACAGGCCACTACGCAACACTTCGCCACCATCCCATTTTCGCTCAGCTGATAGAAGACATCAAACAGAAAAATGCTTTTTTTGAGGAAAAAGCTTTGCAGTATCAAAAATAATCTCTATCTTTGCAAAGAAAATAAGAAGAAAAGCATTTCAGGGATATACAGGGATTCCGACATTGGATAAAAGGTGTCGGAATTCTTCTTTTTGTTATCCCTAAGAAAAATTTATTATTTAATTTAAAAGAAAGAACTATGGCATACATGTCACATGAAGGCTACGAAAAGCTCGTAGCAGAATTGCAGCGCCTGGAGGCTGTAGAACGCCCGAAGGCATCGGCTGCCATTGCCGAGGCTCGCGACAAAGGCGACCTGAGCGAAAACTCGGAGTATGATGCTGCCAAAGAGGCACAGGCTCATCTCGAAGATAAAATCAACAAGCTGAAACTCACCATTGCCAATGCAAAAATAGTGGATGTTTCGAGGCTCAGTGCCGAGGCAGTGCAGATTCTCTCGAAAGTGGAACTGACCAACCTGAGCAACAACGCCAAAATGACCTACACCATCGTGAGCGAGCAGGAAGCAAACCTGCGCGAAGGAAAGATATCCATTCAAACTCCCATTGCTCAGGGACTGCTCAACAAAAAAGTGGGCGACGTGGTGGAAATCAAGGTGCCAAGAGGAACCATGCAGTTCCGCATCGACAAAATATCACTGGAATAAAGAAACTCTAAACTCTCAACCAAAATGAGCATTTTCTCTAAAATCGCTGCTGGCGAAATTCCCAGCTACAAGTGTGCTGAAAGCGAGAAGTTCTACGCTTTCCTCGACATCAACCCCGTGGCGCGCGGACATGTGCTCGTGATTCCCCGCATGGAAGTCGACTACATCTTCGACATGGAAGACGACGAACTGGCCGAGTTCCAACTGTTTGCCAAGCGCGTGGCCAAAGCCTTGAAAGTCGCCTTCCCCTGCAAGAAAGTGGCACAGGTGGTGCTCGGACTTGAAGTCCCTCATGCCCACATTCACCTCATCCCCATGAACACCGAAGCCGATGTAGACTTCCGCCGCGAGAAACTGCAGCTCTCGCAGGAAGAGTTCACCAACATCGCCAATAAAATTTACAACGAATTTCTGAAACAATAAAAAAACGTCGGCAGTAAAGGGGGTAGAAAGGAAACTCCATCTGCAACGCCCTGAAAGGGCAGTAAGCACTCAGCCCAGGGTAACACCCTGGGTAAAAGTTACAGCAACAAATCGTCGCCCTGAAAGGGCAAAAGCAAATACGCACAATGCTTTTGCCCTTTCAGGGCGACGGTGTGTGTGGGCCTTCCAAACCCAGGGTGTTACCCTGGGCTGAGTGCTTACTGCCCTTTCAGGGCGTTGCAGATGGAGTTTCCTTTCAGGGCGTTGCAGATGGAGTTTTCTTCCAGAGCATTACAAGTGGGGTTTCTTATAAATAATTCAGGCACTCACAGAGTCACCTCATAGGTAACTCTCGCCATTCTTAATGCGAACCTCGTTCACATATTTGCGCACAAGTGCCGACGAGTCTTCTTTCTTGCAAATGAGCAGCACATTGCCGTGGTCGGCCACAATATAGCCGTCGAGTCCGTTGATAACCCCCAGCTTCCCCTTGGGAAGTTTGATCACGTTGTTGCGGCAATTCTCCAGAATCACATCGCTGTCAACAACCACATTGTCGTCTTCCGACTTCTGCATCGACTCATACATACTGTGCCATGTTCCCATGTCAGCCCACCCGAAGTCGCCTTTCATCACACACACGCGCGAAATCTTTTCCAAAATCGTGTCGTCAAGCGTGAGGTTGGGATAGGTAGAGAAGTTCTCTTGTATGAACGCGTTCTCTTCTTCCATCGAGATATTCTCTTTCTGTGCACGCAGTGTGCGCAGCACCACCGGTAGGAACGTGTCGAAGCAGTCGAGCATGATGCGCGAGTTACTCACGAAGATACCCGTGTTCCACAGAAACTCGCCGCTCTCTTTGAAAATGCGGGCAAAGTCGCGGGCCGGCTTCTCGGTAAACGACTGCACTTTATAAAGGTCGTGCCCAATCTCATCGCCCATCTGTATGTAGCCGTAACCCGGTTCGGGGCGCGAAGGTTTCACACCCAGAGCCATAATCAGGTTGTGGTTGCTCACAAACTCAAGTGCTTCCAAAATGTTCTGGCAGAAAGCCTCTTCGTTGTGTACCATGTGGTCTGATGGTGCAAACACCACATTCGCCTTGGGGTTCAGGTGGTTCACCCGGTGACAGCCCCAGGCCACACTTGGTCCGGTGTTGCGCCAGATGGGTTCGGCCATAATGTGGTCTTCGTCCACATCAGGCAGTTGCTCCCTCACAAGGTCTAAATAAATTTGATTGGTATTGATGAAAATATGGTCTTGAGGAATCACCTTCAGAAACCTGTCGTAGGTTTGCTGCAACAGTGTGCGCCCAACTCCAAAAAAGTCTATAAACTGTTTAGGGTGTTTCTCTCTGCTGCAAGGCCAAAGCCTGCGACCCTTGCCACCGGCAAGAATCACGCAATAGCTGTTTTCCTGTATATTCATGATATCAAGTTTAATAGTATTCAATTTTTCGCTACTAAGTTACATATAAATAACGGACTGGACAAACTTTTATTGTAAAAACTTTGGCAATTCCAAAAAAACTTGTACCTTTGCACACGCAAAGAAGCCCAGATGGCGGAATCGGTAGACGCGCTGGTCTCAAACACCAGTGGGGCAACCCGTGCCGGTTCGACCCCGGCTCTG
>CACXFT010000022.1 GCA_902767045.1 uncultured Prevotellaceae bacterium
AAAGCAAATCCTGAAGGAGGTCATCATGAAATCGAAGTTGCTGTTCTTTGACTTGGCTATCTGCGCGTTGTGGATGCTAAGTATGTTTGGAGGGAGGGGCAGTTGGGCTTACACAGCCCTTCCTTTCATCGTGTTAGAGGTCTTGTACCGCTTCGTTATCTCATTCTCTTTAGCTCACAAAGAGAAACGTGCTTGGCTGTCGCTGCTCATCTTTTTGCCGTTGATAGTCATGTCCGTTTATATTGGGGTTTATAACGGTGTAGGTGATATTATCTGCCGAGTGTCTGACCTGACAGGATTGGAATATAATGTGGCATTGAAGTACGCCTTGGGCGGATTCCTCATGCTTTGGTTATTCGTGGTACCCTATATCTGGTATGCAGTATTGTTATTCAAAAAGAAACTGGTACGTACAGACCTCACTTGGAAGGAACTACTTGGTGGCATCCTATGGCATGGACTCTTGGAAAGAACTTGTTCTGCCATATTGATGGTTCTGCTGGTCACTTTCTTGACAGGACTTGCCATGAATGCTCGTCTCTGCCAGATTCTGTGTATGTCTGCTGCGCCGCTCACTTACTGGCTGCTTTGCCACTATCATAAAGTGAATGCTGAGAAGGTATGGGTACTGGTCGTTAGCATGACCATTTTCTGGTACGCACAGATAGTGGCCGGTGTGTGGCGAGTGAGTATGTTGCTTGTCAGTTTCGGTTTGGTCATCTATGTCTGCACAAAGTTGTATCATCATATCAAGGACAATCTGTTGGTGAACACGATGGTTCTGTATCTGGGCATCCTGCTCCCGTCGTTCTCAATAGGCTATAACCAATATGCCTGTATCAACTATGCCAGGAGCGGTTTCTACTATATGGAGCCATTCCACGGTATTCTCTACCTGACCGATAGTACACGTGAGCTTTATGGCCTGCGTGACCGCTATGGCTTGCTTGTAGAACCAATCTATGAGCGTATTTGTGAGAGTGACAGATTTCCCAATGGCTGGCCATACATCTATGAACTGCGAAAAGACGGCTACTGCCGTTACTACGAAGTAGTCAACAATACGTTTTTTCGCGAGCCGGACATCTGTCCAGACCTGCAGCATGAGGTAAGAGATATTCTTGAAAACCATTTCAAATGGAATGGCAGTGAGTATGCCGATAAGGGTCAGATTATGGTAACGGAATTGATTGACGGAAAGATCATTGCCGATGTCCGTATCTCCATGTATGGGAATCCCCTTATCTATTATAATGCAGAACACTTTATCCCAGATGACAGCATCACTGTTGCCTCTGGCGAGTTCTTCCATAACGATTCCGTGAAGGTCTATCATGGTACAAAGCATTCTCTCAGCTATGCCCAGGACATTCCAGACAAGACCACACCCCGATACAGGATATATGTAAGGCTGGCTACGGATAGCATTCCTGCTGACTCCACATTGGTTGGACTTGCGGAGAAGGTAGCAGCACTAAGAGAATTGAAACTGCCTACAAAAACAAAAGGAAAGGAGGATATGCAATGAAGTTCACACATTTATTGACGGCTATGTGCTGCGCCATGAGCCTGGTCAGCTGCGGAAAAGAAAAGCAGACCGACCTGTTTGACTATAGCGACCCTGTTGATTTGTCTGCCATCCTTCAGGCATACGATTGGTATCACGGCAGACCTGTTACGCTACGATGATGAGGTCAAGAATAGCATCAAGGCGGTCAGCGTCAATATCATCAAGGACAAGGATGTGCGTAAGGCAGCACAGGATTTCGAGGACTCCATCCTCAAACTCATGAATACAGAACCTAAGAATTGGGACGAGGACTTCAGTCCAATGGACTTGCTTATCTCTTTTGGCGATGTTGTCGAAAGTAAGGCATATAAGTTCTATGATGATGAAGAAACCTTTGTCGTGTCCTTGGACAGTGTGATGGACATAGCCGAAGGTATGGTCATGGATAAGTTCCAGCATTACCTTGATGCCAGTGAGGAAGAGCAAATACAGGTCATGCTTGGAGAACTTGCAACATGCGGGAACTTCGATGAACAATGTTCGCTCTGGCGCAATTGGGCGAACTGCGACAAGTCCGGCATTGATGACGAATGGATTCTTGCCGTAGGTCGTGCCTTGATGGAGAGTGGAAATTATAGTCCCATCCTGCACCGCATCTGGATAACGTGGCGGGCTATCAACCAAGGGCTGTACTTCGGAAGCTCCAGGGACTCATCCATTCCCAATCACTATTATAACGAATATCGCAAGATGTGCTATATCTCATGCCTGAAGCGCATAGAGAACCATCCCGATGACATCTATGCAATGAACTGTGCAGCCGCCATTGGTGGCAGAACCAACATGAACCGCTTCGGGCAGAACTATTTCGGCAATGAAGCCATGATAGAGCGTGCCATGATGATGCCGAACCGCTATCCTTCTTCTGATGACTCAGATGATGATTCCGATGAAGAGTGATTGGTTCTGTCAAAGGACTGATACACGAAAGTACCTATAACGTCTGATTAAGACATACCTCATATAAATTCGGCAATAAACTGGTTTTGTTGCCGAATTTATATTTGGGCAAGCAGGTAAACAACCAAGTTCGCTGCCTGTTTATGTCTTGCTGTCAAAAGAAAGGAGAGTCCAAATGCCAGATATGACAGATGGACTCCCCAAACTCTAAATGATGAAAACTTTGTCTTTATAGACGGGAACTTCCCTGCCATTCGTCAACTGAACAAGCAATTCTTTGTCATAGTCCTCTACGATGATGCCATTTCTCTGACCTTTCTTTGGAAACAAAAGTTCGCAAAATGCTCCAATCAGATCGGTGCTGAGATAGCTCAAAAGGGTTCTTGCTCTGGCAAGCGGCAGGGCCGAGTCCGATTTAGAGACCTAACTCTTGCGCCATCCCGCATCAAGTTGCCATTTCCGTTCACCCCTTGATTCCCCATTATTCCCCGTCTTGCCTTTTATTTACGGTCATTCTGCGTTAATCTTCGAAAATTGCTCGTTTGTTACAACCTTTTTTCGTAACTTTGGCTTCGCCGAAGTTACTGACACTTGGAAGAAAAAACAAACACGTTTGTTTTGTTTTTCTCTCGACTTTCCGTAACTTTGCACACTGTTAACAAGATCTTTTATATGGCAGTAGCAAAATGGATTGGCGGTTTCCTGGGCTTTGTTTCGGGCGGACCGCTCGGGGCACTGGCAGGCTTTGCGCTGGGTGCTCTCTTTGAGAAAGGAATGGATGCGGTGAACACCCCCGAAAGCAATACGCAGTGGCAGGGCTCTTCGCGGCAACAGATGTATGAGGGGCAGCGAAACTCGTTTCGCTTCTCGCTGTTGGTGCTGGCTTCTTATATCATCAAGGCCGATGGGCGGGTGATGCATTCCGAAATGGAGCTGGTGCGCTCGTTCCTCAGACAGAACTTCGGCTTCGATGCCGTTGACGAGGGCGAGCAGATTCTGCATAAGCTCTTCGACCACCAGAATCAGGTGGGCAGTGTGCAGTTCCGCTCTACCATTCGTTCGGCATGCCAGCAGATGGCAGCCAACATGGACTATAGTCAGCGCCTGCAGTTGCTCAACTTCTTGGTGCTGATTGCACAGGCCGACGGCAACGTTCATCAGAATGAGATTCAGGCGCTGCGCGAAGTGGCTGCCAACCTGGGACTGTCGGCACAGGATGTGGATTCGATGCTGAACCTGCAGAGTGGGGGGAGCAACCTTGATGCGGCCTATAAGGTGTTGGGCATCACCAAAGATGCCACCGACGATGAGGTGAAGGCGGCCTATAGGCGCATGGCCCTGAAGCACCATCCCGACCGTGTGGCTACGCTCGGCGACGATGTGAAGCGAGCTGCGGAAAAGAAATTCCAGGAGATTAACAATGCCAAGGAAACCATTTATAAGGCCCGCGGCTTATAGTTGAACCCGTAAAACGGCACGTTTTAGGTTGGTACATGCCCCGTGTAGCAATGCTACACGGGGCATGTAGCATTGCTACAAACCCCATGTAGCATTGCTACATGGGGCATGTATCAACCCAAAACCTTATGGTTTGGGGTTGAAAGGGTAGGGACCGGCCCTTTCAATACTTCTTTTTAAGGGCCTTGCGGTCGAGCGAATATTTTCCGAGGGTAATCTCTTCGAGCGAGAGCGGCCTGTAGTCGATGTTATACCATGTAGGGCCTTCCTCCCAGAGGAATCCGAACTGTAGGTCGCGCTGCAGAATGAAGGTAGAGTAGGCCGACTCGATGTTGCTCACCTGCAAGCCCTTTGTCCAGTTTGAAGCGAAAGAGGCTGCCGATTCGTGGTTGGCTGTGAGCTCATGGAAGAAGAACCCCACGTTGGCGCGTCCGGCTCCAAAAGGAATACTCTGCAAGGCTATCCACACCCGTTTCTTGTCGGCATTGCGGCGAGCCGGCACCAGCATAATCTCTCCGTTGCAGGCATTTTTCACATCGGCCATGGCCGGTGCAGCAGCCCGTTGGTCCCATTTCCCTTCGCCCGATGTGGCATCAGTGAAGCTGAAGATGTTGTAGAGCCGGCCGTTGTAGCGCGAGCTGAGCACCACGCTGCCATCGGGCAGCTCTTCACATTTGGGTTCGTCGCCATCGCGGGCAGGCGAGAGGTTGGGGTCGCCGAGCACCTTCCATGTGTCGCCCAGGTCGTCGCTGTAGATGACGAAGTTGCCCGAGAGTGTGCACAGGGCGGCATAGAGCCGATAGTAGCGCCCGATTTTCACGCATCGGCTTTGGAATAGTTTTCCCGACCCCACGAAAAGACTGTTCAGGGGGCCTTCTTCGCGGTTGTCGAAGAGCGGATAAATCTGGTTGGTAATCTCGCGCCCCTTGTCCCAGGTGCGGCCGCCGTCGTGACTGCGGAACAGCGCCACGCGGTTGGGGTTTTGTCGTGTGGCGCGGCTATACACCGTTTTGCCGCACACGCAGAGCACCACCACCTCGTTGCTTTCGCGGTCTGCAGCAATGGCACAGTCGCCGAAGGCATAGTTCCAGGCCACGCCGTTGTCGTTTTCAATGCCGTTGCCGTCGGCCAGTGTGAGCTCTTCGCCCCAGGTGGTGCCGTTGTCGAACGAAAGACGGTAGTGCAGGTCAACCGCCCCATAGCCAATGTCTCCCCCGCAATAGCGGTAGTCGGCCACGGCAATGAGTGTGCCGTCTTTGGCCTTGGCGATGGCAGGAATGCGATAGGGCACCTGTCCGTTGATGGTTTCAAACAGTCGTTGCTGGTTGCCGCCGGCGTTGCCGGCAAGGGCAAACGAAGCAATTAAAGCGAATAGGGTAGTGAGTAACAGTTTTGTTTTCATAAACTATAAAGATTGAATAACGTCGTTGTAGTGCGGAATGTCGGGCAGAAACTGGTAGCTGTTGTTGGCATAGTCTATGCGGCAGCAGTAGTGGTTGAGTCCGTTTGAAACGATGAGAAAATCCACATGTAGCAGCAGGTTATAGGCCGAAGCCTGTTCGAGCACCCGTTGAGTGAGCGCAATGTGGGGAGCTTTATATTCCACAATCATGCGCGGTTGCAGCTGTCGGTCGTAGACCACGGTGTCGGCTCTCAGTTGCTTGTCGCCCAGTTGCAGTTTCACCTCGTTGGCAAGCAGGGTGGGCGGGTAGCCCCGGTGTTCGATCAGGTAGTGCACAAAATGTTGTCGCACCCATTCTTCGGGAGTGAGTGCCACATGACGCCGTCGCAGCACATCGAAGATGGTTGGGTGTTGCTGGGTGCCGCCAATGCGCACATCGTAGGGTGGAAGGTTCAGACTATTGTTCATGGCCATGTTTTCAGTCCACAAAGATAAGTTAAATAATTTGCATGGCAAAATAAAAGCGAACATTCCTTTTGCATTTCCCTGCTTTTTATTACTTTTGCAAGAATAAAGCAAAACCATCTATGGCAAAAGAAAATATCGGTGCATCTTTCGATGCCATCATGCGCGATTTGAAGGAGCGCAAGTTCTCACCTATTTATATATTAATGGGCGACGAGTCTTATTTCATCGACAAGATTTCAGACTACATTGCCGAGCATGTTCTTCAACCTGAGGAGCAGGCCTTCAACCAAACCGTGTGTTACGGTGCCGACGTGTCTGCCTCGCAAGTGGCCGACATGGCCCGCAGGTTTCCCATGATGTCGGAGTATCAGGTGATTATTGTGAAGGAGGCCCAGAACCTGAAAACCTGGGAGCCGCTGGAAAAATATGTAGAGAAGAAACCTGTGCCGTCCACAATACTGGTGCTGTGCCACAAGAACGGTTCACTCGACCGGCGGAAGAAAGCCGTGGCCAATCTGCTGAAGGGAGCCGAGGCTTGCGGCGGGGTGGTTTTCGAGAGCAAGAAGAAAAAGGAACAAGAGCTGCCCAGTTTCATAGAGGGCTATCTGAAGTTGCGCAAGGCAAGCATCGACTACAAGTCGGCGCAGATGATTGCCGAGCATATTGGTGCCGACCTGAACCGGCTCACCTCGGAACTCGACAAAGTGCTCATTTCGTTGCCCGACGAGAGGCGAGAAATTACCCCCGAAGTGGTGGAAAGAGAGATTGGCGTGAGCAAGGAATTTAATGGTTTTGAACTGCGCGATGCCATTGTGAACCGCAACGTTTTGAAGGCAAATCAGATTGTGAAATATTTTGACAGTAATCCGAAGGCCGGCTCCATCTTCGCTTTTCTCCCGTTGCTCTTCAATTATTTCCAAAATCTGATGACGGCCTATTATGCACCAGAAAGGAACTCGGAAAATTCCGTTGCACAGTATCTCGATTTGCGATCGGGCTGGTTTGCCAAAGACTATATGACAGGTATGAGAAACTACACTGCAACAAAAACCTTGCAGATAATTTCTAAAATGAGAGAGATTGATGCCAAAAGTAAGGGCCTCGACAACCCCAATACGGGCACCGGAGAGCTCATGAAAGAGCTGATTTTTTTCATTCTGCACTGAAAAGTTGCCCCAAAACACCCCCATTTTCATCTAAAAGGAGTACACCAGAGGTGTACTTTTTTTGGCCCTAACCCTCTGTGCTGAAACGGTTTTGGCCCATTTTCACCCCCTCATATTTTGCTCATTTTAAAATTTCTTGGCCGTTGCTCAGAATTCTTCAAAAATGAAAAAATTGGGTGTTTTCGCCAACCCCTGAATTTAGTGTTAACGTTTATTTAGGTTTAGAAACGTAAAACATAAGGTTTAGAAATATAAATACATAAACTTAAATAAACAAAGCTAAATGTTTGTATATCTAAAATCTAAGATTATACAAACCCAAACATTAGATTTTAAAACCTAAAAATTAAGGAATCAAAATATAAATGAATATTTATACAATCCTATTTTTAGAAACGTAAACGGCTAAAAACCAACCATTTAAACCGATTTCCTCTAAAAAACAATGCGCTTTTACCCCATTTTACCCCTCAAAGCTATACGTTTTACCCCTTTTTGCCCCATCTACCCCATCAATAACCTCTAAAAACCCAATTATATGCTTAAATCCTTGAAATAAAAGCTTTTGAACGATTTTAAACGCTAAATTTACATTTACAAATATAAACCCAAATCGTTCACCCTTTCTTTGTTTACATTTATAGATTTAAACATACAAACCTAAAATTTAAAAACCAAAATTTTGGCAACAAATGTTGCACGGTTCAGATTTTTGTTTTACCTTTGTAAAATCTTAGAAAAATCGCCCTTCGGGGCTCAAAACACCACCGTTTTACGTTATGAAGGATAGAATCAGGAAGGTTATGGAGGGTCAGCACATGGCTCAAAATACATTTGCACAGTTCATCGGTAAGTCGCCCGCTACGCTCAGCAGCATTTTCACCGGTCGAACTCGTCCAACGCTCGACATTGTTGAAGCTATTAAAAGCCGAATACCCAATATATCTACCGACTGGCTCATTCTGGGGCGCGGCCCCATGTATATAGACTCCACTGCCAACGAGTCGGCCCCCACAGAAACACCTTCGGCCAAGCCAACCGAAGCTGTTCTCGACTTCTCTATGTCCTCTTCTGCCCCATCAGCACCGGTTCAGAGCGGGTATAGAAGCATGAGTGTAGATTCGGCACCCAAAAAAGTGGAGGAAAATACAATCAAATATGTTGACAAACCAAGGCGTATGATAACCGAGATCCGTGTGTTCTACGACGACCAGACCTGGGAGTCGTTTGTGCCCAAGAAGTGATGCCGGAGGGAACCCGTTTCAGGGGGATGGAATTAATTTTTAAATTCTATTTGCATTTATTTTTTTATTCCATTTCTTTTCTGTATTTTTGCACAAGTATTTATATATAATGTGTAAAAATGAGCAAGTGCTGTATAGACCTTCGGGTGGTTTCGGTGGAGCATTTAAACGTGAAATATGCCCTTCTGAAACTCACACACGAACAAAAGTTGCCTCCCATGTTGCCCGGGCAGTTTGTTGAGATCAGGATAGACGGTTCGGCCACAACCTTCCTTCGCCGTCCCATTTCCGTTCATTATGTCGATACCCAAGCCAACCAACTCTGGTTGCTTGTTGCTGCCGTTGGCGAAGGCACGCGGTGGTTGGCAAGCCTGTGCCCGGGGCAAACGCTCAACTGTGTGCTGCCTTTGGGCCGTGGGTTCACCCTTCCCAAGCATTCAGGTGAGCGTTTCCTGCTGGTTGGAGGTGGCGTGGGCATAGCCCCGCTGCTCTTTTTGGGCGAAGTTATCAGACAGCAAGGCGGCGAACCCACCTTTCTGCTTGGTGCCCGCACAGCTGCCGACGTGCTGCAGCTGAGCGAATTTGAGCTTCGCGGACGGGTGTTTATAACCACCGAAGACGGTTCTATGGGCGAAAAAGGCTTCGTTACCAATCATTCCATTCTGGGAAGAGAGCAGTTCTCTATGATTTCGGTGTGTGGTCCGAAGCCCATGATGCAGGCCATGGCACGCTATGCCAAGAAAGTGGGAACCGAGTGCGAAGTGTCGCTCGAAAACATGATGGCATGTGGTTTGGGAGCCTGTCTGTGCTGTGTGGAGAAAACCGTCGACGGCAATTTGTGTGTGTGCAAAGAAGGTCCGGTGTTTAATATCAAACGATTGTTATGGCAAGACTGAATGTTAGAATTGGCAGACTGGAGCTGAAGAATCCAGTGATGACCGCCTCGGGAACTTTCGGCTATGGGCTGGAATTTGCCGATTTTGTGCCCTTAGACCAGATTGGCGGCATCATTGTGAAGGGCACCACCCTGCATGCCCGTGAAGGCAACGACTATCCGCGCATGGCCGAAACCGCGCAGGGCATGCTCAATTGTGTGGGGTTGCAGAATAAAGGAGTAGACTATTTTGCCACCCACATCTATCCGCAAATCAAGGATATCGATACCAACATGATTGTGAACGTGAGCGGGTCGTCGCCCGAAGACTATGCCGAATGTGCCGCCTGCATCGATGCCTTGGAAAAGATTCCCGCCATAGAGCTGAACATCAGCTGTCCCAATGTGAAGCATGGCGGCATGGCATTCGGAACCACTCCAGAGGGTGCGGCCTCGGTGGTGCGTGCAGTGCGCGAGCGCTATCACAAGACCCTTATAGTGAAGCTTTCGCCCAACGTAACCAACATTGCCGACATTGCCCGTGTTTGTGAGGCTGAGGGAGCCGACAGCGTGTCGCTTATCAACACGCTCATGGGCATGGCCATTGATGTGGAGAAGCGCCGCCCGGTGCTCAGCATCGGCACCGGCGGACTCAGCGGGCCGGCAGTGAAGCCCGTGGCCCTGCGCATGGTGTGGCAGGTGGCTCACGCAGTGAAGATTCCCGTGATTGGACTGGGCGGCATATCAACCGCCACCGATGCCATAGAATTCTTCATGGCCGGGGCCACAGCCATTGAAATTGGCACGGCCAACTTCCTCGACCCCGCAGTAACCGTGAAGGTGCGCGATGGCATTAACAGCTGGCTCGATGCCCATGGATGTGCCTCGGTGCAGGAGATTATCGGGTGCATATAAAGCTGTTTCACGCCAGGTTTAAAGATGTTTTATTGTTTAACTTAAATAACTAAATTTATGAAAAAATTTTTGTTGATGGCCGTTATGGTGCTCACAGCAGCAACGGCAAGTGCACAGTATGAAAAGGGAGCCATTACGCTGCAGCCTAAATTGGGTGGTAATGCAGCTCAGCTCACAGGAACGAAGGACATATACACCTCCTATATGGAAGGCGGGACAGTCAAGCTCGACAAGGGTTTGCGCAGCGGCTCGCTGATTGGTGTGGAGGCCGAGTACATGCTCACCGAGAAATTGGGCCTGACGGCCGAACTGAACTATTCTGAACAAGGTATGCGTTGGGACGATGCCGACGATGGCCGAAACTACATCAGGAATGTGGAAACAAGGCTCAACTACATCAACATGCCCTTCACTGCCAAATATTATGTGTGGAAAGGGTTGGCAGTGAAAGCCGGCTTGCAGTTCGGCTATCTGGTGTATGCCAAGAATAAGATGGAAAACTATCTGGAGTATATGGAAGGCCCGGTGAAGGTGAAGCGTTCGATGGATGTTGACAACGACATCAAGAGCGACTGCAAGAAGTTCGACGTAGCCATTCCCATCGGTGTTTCCTATGAGTTCTGCAAGCACTGGGTAATTGATGCCCGCTACAACATTGGTCTTACCAAGGTGAACAAACAGGGCGACAGCATGAAAAACGGCGTGTTTACGCTGGCCGTTGGTTACAAGTTCCGCTTAGTGAAGTAAGCCCCCCATAGGCTTATTATATGGTTATTTATAAAAAAAAAGCGAAGGGGTGACAGAATAGAAGGATATTCTGTCACCCCTTCGGGCTTTTGGTTGCACTATGTTTACATTTCTCCGTGATGATGGAGTTCAGCTCATATTCGATGCCGTTTATTTCCTGACGCTGCCATCCACGCAGTGTCAGCAGGCTGTCATAGAGCGATGAGCAGTTGTTTGCACGGATGTAGAAGTGATCTGAGTGCTTCTCGACGGTCTCTACTATCTTGCGCGAACAGGATCCGCAATCCATACGGACACGTCTGATGTGGATGTCTTCCGATTCAAGATTCGAGAAGATGCGCTCCAGCGTGTCTTGCTGGTGGAAACGTACGTTGGCATTGCCGTCGCGGTTCTCTATACCCACGATGAGGTCGCCAAT
>CACXFT010000023.1 GCA_902767045.1 uncultured Prevotellaceae bacterium
CGGCCAGACCCTGCATCAGTGCCGAAGCACCCAGACGGTTGGCACCGTGGTCAGAGAAGTTGCACTCGCCGATAGCGAACAGGCCGGGAATGGTGGTCTGCAGTTCGTAGTCAACCCAGATGCCGCCCATGGTGTAGTGCACGGCGGGGAAGATCATCATGGGCTTGTAGTATTTCACGCCGTTGATTTCCTTACCCAGTTCTCCGGGGAACACGTCGGTAATCTCTTCATACATTTCGAAGAGGTTGCCATAGCGTTGCATAATCTGGTCGAGACCTAAGCGGTTGATACTCTCTGAGAAGTCGAGGAACACAGCCAGACCGGTGTTGTTCACGCCGAAGCCGTGGTCGCAACGCTCTTTGGCAGCACGCGAAGCCACGTCGCGGGGTACCAGGTTACCGAAAGCGGGATAGCGGCGCTCCAGGTAGTAGTCGCGGTCTTCTTCGGGAATGTCCCAACCCTGAATTTCGCCGCGCTGCAGTTTCTCGGCATCTTCCTTCTTCTTGGGCACCCAGATGCGGCCGTCGTTACGCAGCGACTCCGACATGAGCGTAAGCTTCGACTGCTTGTCGCCATGCACGGGAATACATGTTGGGTGAATCTGCACGTAAGAGGGGTTGGCAAAGTAGGCACCCTTGCGGAAGCACTGAATGGCAGCGGTGCAGTTACAGCCCATGGCATTGGTAGAGAGGAAATAGGTGTTGCCATATCCGCCGGTAGCGATTACCACGGCGTTGGCCGAGAAGCGTTCCAGCTTGCCCGAAACCAGGTTTTTGGCAATGATACCGCGAGCGCGGCCGTCAACAATCACCACATCCTCCATTTCATAGCGGGTATAGAGTTTCACCTTACCCTCTTCCACCTGACGGCTCAGCGAGCTGTAGGCACCGAGCAGCAGCTGCTGTCCGGTTTGTCCTTTGGCATAGAAGGTGCGGCTCACCTGAGCACCGCCGAACGAGCGGTTGGCAAGCATGCCGCCATATTCGCGTGCGAAGGGCACGCCCTGAGCCACACACTGGTCGATGATGTTGTTTGAAACCTCTGCCAGGCGATACACATTGGCTTCGCGGGCACGATAGTCGCCACCCTTCACGGTGTCGTAGAACAGGCGATAGATAGAGTCACCGTCGTTCTGATAGCACTTGGCGGCATTGATACCACCCTGTGCAGCGATGGAGTGTGCACGGCGAGGTGAGTCTTGAATGCACAGGTTGATCACATTGAAGCCCATTTCGCCAAGCGAGGCAGCAGCGCTGGCACCGGCCAGACCTGTTCCAACCACAATCACGTCGAGCTTCAGCTTGTTCTTCGGGTTCACCAGTCGCTGGTGTGCTTTATACTCTTTCCATTTCTCGGCCACGGGGCCTGCAGGAATTTTTGAATCTAATATTTTTGCCATAATCTTAATACAGTTTACAGATTAACAATATTCAACTTATTGCAGACAGCAGGCAGCTGCAGCCTCGCAACATTCGCTGCCATCGCAGCAGAGCGACGGTGCAATGCCGAAAGCAAATGCGAGCACCACCACTAAGAAACCGAGCATGAGCAGTGTGGTATAGATGAGGCCGATCATCTTCCAGCGGCAGAACCAGATCTTACCGTTCCAGCCGAGTGTTTGCATGGCGCTCCAGAAACCGTGTGTGAGGTGCATCCAGATGGCTGCAATCCAAATCACATAGAGTGCCACAAACAAGGGGCAGCTGAAGGTTTCCTGAATCCAGCCGAAGCCGTCTCCGGGGGCATGAGTCAGTCCTTCAATGCCAAAGAGTTCGGCAAACATCATGTTATACCAGAAGTTGAACAGGTGCAGCACCAAGCCCAGCAGGATGATGATACCCAGCACTAGCATGTTCTGAGAGGCCCACTCCACCTTGGCGGGGCGGTCGGTAACAGCATAGCGTTCTTCGCCACGGGCACGACGGTTCTGTGCCGTGAGTATAAACGCATACACAATGTGAATCACAGCCAGGGCAGCCAAACCCAGCGTTGCCACAACGGCATACCAGTTGGCACCCAGCAGTTCACAAATCATGTTGTAAGCCTCGCCACTGAAAAGGGCCACAATGTTCATGGCGCAGTGGAAGGTCAAGAACAGAATAAGCGCAATGCCGGTTACCGACATCACCACTTTTCTACCAATTGATGAATTGATTAACCACATAAGTTTTGATGATTTTAAAAATTATTAATGAATGATATTTCTCTTATTATCATACGTTTTAGGTACTGCTTAAGGTAGCACACACCTTGTTCGGTGTGCAAAAATACCATTTTTTAGTGATTCTTCAAAACCTTTTTAATAAAATGTGCAAATAAAAATCATAATTTATGAGGATTCAGAAAAAAAACTAAAATATTTGGTGGTGTGTTCAGTAAATCGTAACTTTGTTGGCGAAACTTTTGTTTTGGGAGCAACAATTTCCCAAACACTAACATTTTTATAGATGATTCTGAAATACGACGTTATCGTTATCGGCGGCGGACACGCCGGATGCGAAGCCGCTGCGGCGGCTGCCAACATGGGGGCAAAAACCTGCCTTGTTACCATAGACATGAACAAAATTGCACAAATGTCGTGCAACCCGGCCGTGGGCGGCATTGCCAAAGGGCAGATTGTGCGCGAGATTGATGCCCTGGGGGGCTACATGGGCCTTGTCACTGATGCCACGGCCATTCAGTTCCGCATGCTCAACCAGGGCAAGGGACCGGCCGTGTGGAGCCCAAGGGCACAGTGCGACCGCGGGCGCTTTATTTGGAAATGGCGCGAGGTGCTCGACCATATCAACGGACTCGACATCTGGCAAGACCAGGCCGACGAACTGCTGGTGGAACAGGGCGAGGCTGTGGGTGTGCGCACAGTGTGGGGCGTTGAGCTCAGAGCCAAGAGCGTGGTCATCACCGCGGGCACCTTTCTGAACGGACTGCTGCATGTGGGGCGCAAGATGATTCCCGGCGGGCGCTGTGCCGAACCTGCCGTGCCAAACCTCACCGAGAGCATCACCCGCCACGGCATTCGTGCGGCTCGAATGAAAACGGGAACGCCCGTGCGCATCGACAAGCGCTCCATCCATTTCGAAGACACTGAGGTGCAACCGGGCGAAACGGGGTTCCACCAGTTCTCTTACATGGGAGAGCCGCGCCCCCTACCCCAACTGCCGTGCTGGACTTGCTACACCAACGAAGAGGTACACAAGGTGCTCAGGGGGGGACTGGCAGACTCGCCGCTCTACAACGGACAAATCCAGAGCATCGGACCGCGCTACTGTCCGTCGATTGAAACCAAGCTCGTTACCTTCCCCGACCGCTCGCAACACCCCTTGTTCATCGAACCCGAGGGGGTGAACACCAACGAAATGTACTTGAACGGCTTCTCGTCGAGCATGCCCATTGAGGTGCAATTGAATGCCCTTCGACACATTCCGGCTCTGCGCGACGTGAGAATATACCGCCCCGGCTATGCCATAGAATACGATTTCTTCGACCCCACACAACTGAACCATTCCCTGGAATCGAAAGTTGTGCGGGGTCTTTTTATGGCCGGACAGGTGAACGGTACCACCGGTTATGAAGAAGCTGCCGGACAAGGTCTCGTTGCCGGCGTGAACGCTGCCCTGCATGCAGGTGCCAACCCAAGCACGGCTCAGGCGCAAAGCCAACTGAGACTGGGGCGCGACGAGGCCTACATAGGTGTGCTCATCGACGACCTTGTGACCAAGGGTGTAGACGAACCCTACCGCATGTTCACCTCCAGGGCTGAATACCGCATTCTGCTGCGCCAAGACGATGCCGATGCCCGACTAACCGAAAAGAGCTTCCACATTGGTTTGGCCAAGAGCGACCGCCACGAATGGTGGCTACAAAAGAAACAGGCCATAGAGAAACTGGTTTCTTTCTGCGAAAACACTTCGGTGAAACCGAGCGAAATCAATTCGCAGCTCGAAGCCTTGGGCACCACCCCACTCCGCTTTGGCTGCAAGGTGAGCGAACTTATTGCACGTCCGCAGCTGAATATGCAGCAGCTTGCCGAACTCCTTCCCGAATTAAAAACTACGATTCTTTCGCCAGAAAACCGCAGAGAAGAAATTGCCGAAGCTGCCGAGATTAGCATCAAATATAAAGGATATGTAGAGCGCGAGCGCATGGTGGCTGAAAAGATGCACCGCTTGGAAAACATTCAAATCAAAGGGCGCTTCAATTATAGCGAGCTGCACGAAATATCTACCGAGGCCCGTCAAAAGCTCGAAAAAATCGACCCAGAAACCCTCGCGCAGGCGAGCCGCATTCCCGGGGTTAGTCCTTCTGACATCAACGTGCTGCTAGTTCTGTTGGGAAGATAAAAATATAATAGAATAACGAGTATTCTTTCTTTTCCACAAAGAAACCGTTGAAAAGACCGCACGAAGTCTACACGATTCCGCAAAGAAACCGTTGAAAAGACCGCAACGCGGTCTACTCTCAGTAACCGGGGGTGCATAGTACCCCCGGAAAGCAACGCAAAGAAAACAACGACCCGAAAAGGGTCGACGAACTAAGCATCACACACGCCCACCTTGGCAACACGTTTACAAATACAGAGAAACGTATTGTTCCACGTGAAACAAAAGACAAGAATTATCAACCATAACTATTTGAATATGAACAACAAAGTATTGCTGGAAAATCTGCGGTGCATTCCGGATTTTCCGAAGAAAGGAATTAATTTCAGAGACGTGACAACGCTTTACAAAAACGGCGAATGTTTCCAAATTATGCTCAACGAACTCTACGAGCTATATAAGGATAAAGGCATCACTAAGATAGTGGGCATAGAGAGCCGGGGCTTCATCATGGGTGCAGCACTGGCCGGAAAATTGGGCTGCGGATTTGTGATGGCACGCAAGCCGGGCAAACTTCCCGCCACAGTAATCAAAGAGTCATACTCGAAAGAATATGGCGTAGATACCATAGAAATGCACATCGATTCGATCAACGAAAACGATGTGGTGCTCATTCACGACGACCTGCTTGCCACCGGAGGCACCGCCAAGGCTACATGGAAACTAGTGGAGCATTTCAACCCCAAAAAGGTGTACATGAACTTTATCATAGAAATCAGAGACGAAGGACTGCATGGGCGCGACCTCTTCGAAGGAATAGAGCTCTCCACCCTACTGACCATCTAAATAAAGAACAATGTTTCACATGAAACATAACACACCGTAAAGCCTTTAAACAAAGGGGTTTGAATGAATAAACAAGAAAAAGAACAACGCCTGAGCTATCTGAAAAACATCGTACTCAGCATGCCTGAGAAACCTGGCAGCTACCAGTTCTACGACGAGAACCATACCATCATCTATGTGGGAAAGGCGAAGAAACTCAAAAGCAGAGTTTCTTCGTATTTCCACAAAGAGGTTGACAGGTTTAAAACAAAGGTGCTGGTGAGCAAGATTCGCGACATCTCATACACAGTGGTCAACACTGAAGAGGATGCACTGCTCTTGGAAAACAGTCTCATCAAAAAGTATAACCCACGCTATAACGTGCTGCTGAAAGACGGAAAAACCTACCCCAGCATTTGCGTTACTAACGAACTATACCCGCGAATCTTTAAAACAAGAACCATCAACCGCAAGACAGGCACCTACTTTGGCCCCTACTCTCACATCAGTAGCATGTATGCCGTGCTGGAACTGATTAAGAAACTCTATCGGCCACGCACCTGTCGTATTCCCCTCACTCGCGAAGGTATCGCCCAAGGGAAATATAAACCGTGTCTCGACTTCCACATCAAAAACTGCGGTGGTCCGTGCATCAACCGCCAGAGCTTCGACGACTACCAGCACAACATTGCACAGGCGCGCGAAATTCTGAAAGGACACACGCGCGAAGTGGAACGACTGCTCTACGAAGAAATGCAGCAGGCAGCAGCCGAACTGCGCTTCGAAGAGGCCGAGGTGCTCAAAAACCGCTATCTGGCATTAGAGAACTTCTGCTCGAAGAGCGAGGTGGTGAGCCACACCATCACAGATGTTGACGTGTTCACCATTGTCGACGACGACTCACGACGGAACGCCTTCATCAACTACATACACGTTACCAACGGCACCATCAACCAGAGTTTCACGTTCGAATATAAACGCAAGCTCGACGAATCAGACCAGGAACTGCTGCTCACTGCCATACCCGAAATTCGCGAACGCTTCAAAAGCAATGCCAAAGAGGTGATAGTGCCCTTCGAAATAGACTGGAAACTGCCCGACGCGGAGTTCTTTATTCCGCAGCGCGGCGATAAGAAACACCTGCTGGAACTTTCTGAAATGAATGGCCGGCAGTATAAGTTCGACCGCCTGAAACAGGCCGAGAAGCTCAACCCCGAACAGAAGCAGACACGCCTGATGAAGGAACTGCAACAGAAACTGCAACTGCCACGCCTACCCTATCGCATAGAATGTTTCGACAACAGCAACATCTCGGGCACTGATGCCGTGGCCGGATGCGTGGTGTTCAAGGCTATGAAACCCTCGAAGAGCGACTATAGAAAGTATAACATCAAAACCGTTACCGGACCCGACGACTATGCCTCTATGCAAGAGGTCGTGCGCCGTCGCTACAGCCGCATGATGGAAGAAGACCCCGAACAGCTGCCCGACCTGATTGTTACCGATGGCGGACAAGGCCAGATGAGTGTGGTGCGCGAGGTGGTGGAAGACGAACTGCACTTGGATATTCCCATTGCCGGACTCGCCAAAGACGACCGTCACCGCACGAACGAACTGCTCTATGGCAACCCCCCGCAGACCATCGGCTTAGATGTGAAAAGCGAACTCTTTCATGTACTCACCCGATTGCAAGACGAGGTGCACCGTTATGCCATCACCTTCCACCGCGACAAGCGTTCGAAACATGCCCTGCATTCTGCTCTCGACGACGTGCGCGGCATTGGACCTAAAACGCGTGAACTGCTCATCAAGCATTTTAAATCGGTTAAACGTATTGAAACTGCTGATACTCAACAGCTTACAAGCGTTATAGGCACGTCTAAGGCACAGCTTGTTTATAATTTCTTTCACCCAAATGAACAAGAAACCAAATAAAAAGCGTATATTTGCAACATGAGAATAGTTATTCAACGCGTGAGCAAAGCCAGTGTGAGCATTGGCGGAAAGCTGAAGTCGAGCATCGGCAGGGGGTTCCTCATTCTTCTTGGAGTGGAAGAAACCGACACCCTCGATGATGTAGACTGGCTGGTGCACAAGGTGGCCAACCTGCGCATTTTCGACGACGACGAGGGCATCATGAACCGTAGCATTCTCGACGTTGGCGGCGAGGCACTGGTGGTGAGCCAGTTCACCCTGTTTGCATCCTACAAGAAGGGCAACCGTCCCAGCTGGTTGAGGGCCGCCCGTCACGAACTCTCTATACCCCTCTACGAGGCTTTCTGCGCCCGTTTAAGCACCACCATGGGCAGAGATACCAAGACGGGCGAATTCGGGGCTGAAATGCAAGTAGAATTGTTCAACGATGGTCCGGTTACCATTTGCATGGACACCAAAAACAAAGAATAAACAAAAATGACAATCAACGACGCTCAAAAAACCGTAGACCAATGGATTAAGGAGTATGGTGTGCGCTACTTTTCAGAACTCACCAACATGGCCATACTAACCGAGGAGGTGGGCGAACTGGCACGAATCGTGGCTCGCAGGTATGGCGAACAGTCGTGGAAACCCTCCGACCCACGCCGCCAAAACAACGGGAAAGAAGCACTTGGCGAAGAAATGGCCGACGTGCTGTGGGTGCTGCTCTGCCTGGCCAACCAAACAGGTGTTGACCTTACCGCCGAGCTGCAAAAGAGCATAGAAAAGAAAACAAGCAGAGACAGCCTCAGACACATCGAAAACCCAAAACTCAAGGCTTAGAACGGCCTTTCTTTTATTCATATTTCGCAAGTGATAAAACTATAACATAAAAATAATTACTATTATGGAAAAACAATTCAGCAAGATTGAGCAGGCGCTCAACAAGTACACCCTCTGGGTCGACGAAGCCCAGGTTCGCGAAGCGGTTAAACAGATCGTCGCCGAAAAGGTTCCTCAAAACGATAACGAAGAAGTGAAGCGTTTCCTCTTCGGAAGCATCGAGCTGACAACCCTGAAGACCACCGACAGCGACGAAAGCGTGCTGGCGTTCACAGAACGCGTGAACGACTTCGCCAACGACTACCCCGCCCTACCCCATGTGGCCACCATCTGTGTGTATCCCTGCTTTGCAAAAATCGTGTCGGAAACCCTTGAGGTAGAGGGTGTTGAGGTGGCCTGCGTGAGCGGCTCTTTCCCCTCTTCTCAGGCACGCATAGAGGTGAAGGTGGCCGAAACCGCCCTGGCCGTGAAGGATGGTGCCACCGAAATAGACATTGTGATGCCAGTTGGCAAGTTCCTCAGCGGCGACTATGAAGGGGTTTGTGAAGACATTACCGAGCTGAAGGCTGCCTGCGGTGAGGCTCCCATGAAGGTTATTCTTGAAACCGGCGACCTGCGTTCGCTCTCAGACGTGAAGGTGGCTTCCATCCTGTCGATGTATGCCGGTGGCGACTACATCAAAACTTCCACTGGCAAAGAGAAAATCTCTGCCACTCCCGAGGCTGCCTATGTGATGTGTCAGGCCATCAAGGAATACTACGATGAAACCGGCATTCAGATTGGTTTCAAGCCTGCCGGCGGCATCAACTCAGTGATGGATGCCCTCACCTACTACACCATTGTGAAAGAGGTGTTGGGCGAGCAGTGGCTCACCAACCGCTGGTTCCGCTTAGGCACCAGTCGACTGGCCAACCTGCTGCTTTCTGAACTCGAAGGCAAAGAGGTGAAGTTCTTCTAACCAAAAGGAGCATTAATCAGGACGCTGAAAGCGTCCACTTTCAGTAACCGAGGGTTCGAGCGTAGCGAGTACCCCCGGAATTCAAATGGACAATCAAATTTCACTACCCTGAAGGGGTAGACGAGTATCGTATTCGGGCACTCCTTCAGAGTGCTATTCACTCATTTAGAGTTCGTAGTCCGTGGGTACTCGCTGCGCTCCTACCCACGGTTACTGAAAGTGGACGCTTTCAGCGTCTGTTGACTAATGTGTCAAAAGAGTTGCAGAATTAAAATTAGTTCTTCCTTGCAATCACAAAGTCAAGGTAGGCTTGCAGGGCCTGTTTCAGGTGCTCGTCCCCTACCCTTTCATCGATGTATCGCTGGGCCTGACGGTGAAAATCCCACATTCGGCGGTCGGCATATTCAATGCCGCCGTTGGCCTTCGTGAAGCTCACCAACCGCGCAATTTCTTCGCGTGAAACGGTTTGGTTCTTCACCTTTCGGGCAAGGGCCATCATTTCTTCGTTGCCGGTGCTGTTCAGGGCGTAAATAACGGGCAGCGTAAGCTTTCCTTCGGCCATGTCGTTACCGGTAGGTTTGCCAATCTGGGCACCGTCGTAGTAGTCGAAAATATCGTCGCGAATTTGAAAAATAATACCCAAATTCTGTCCAAATTGCTTGGCGGCTGCCACCTCTTCTTCGCTGCCACCTGTTGATAGTGCACCAATGCCCGAACAGGCCTCAAAAAGGGCGGCGGTTTTCTGCTTAATTACTTGATAATAAACGTCTTCCGAAATCTCTTGGTTCTGGATATTGGTGAGCTGTAGAATTTCTCCGTTCGATAAAGTTCGACCCAGTTCTGCCAAGTATTCCACAATGCGCTGATTGCCCGTTTGGGCCACGTTCAGCAGGGCTGTGGAGAGTATGAAATCGCCCACCAGCACGGCCACTTTGTTGTCGTATGTGGCGTTCACCGACGCCTGTCCGCGCCGTTGTGCACTTTCGTCAACCACATCGTCGTGTACCAGACTGGCCGTGTGCAGCAGTTCCAAACCCACGGCGGCATGCAGCGTTACCGGCGAAACCTTCCCATGACATTTAGCCAGCAGCAGAATCAGCATGGGGCGCATGCGTTTGCCGGCACGCTGCCTGATGTGGTCGAGCACTTGAGCCAGCATGCCCTCTTGGTGACTGAGCGAACTGTTGAACAAATCTATAAATTGTTCCAATTCTGCCTCAATTGGTCCTTTTATCAATTCCAAATAGTCCATAACACAGAAATTTGTTACAAAAGTAATGATTTCTTCGGTATTAATGGCAAAAAATTTGTAATTTTACACGTTCAAACAGTTAAAAACATGCAGAAACTCTTTCTTTTAGACGCTTACGCGCTCATATACCGCTCTTACTATGCTTTCATCAAGAATCCGCGCATCAATTCCAAGGGGCTCAACACGTCGGCCATCTTGGGATTCATGAACACGCTCAACGAGATTCTCACCAAAGAGCAGCCCACTCACTTAGGGGTTGCTTTCGACCACGGACTCACCTTCCGCCACGAGGCGTTCCCCGAATATAAGGCTCAGCGCGAAGAAACGCCCGAAGACATCCGCCACTCGGTGCCCATCATCAAACAGCTGATGCAGGCCATGCACATTCCGTGCCTGCAGGTTGATGGCTTCGAGGCCGACGATGTGATTGGCACGCTGGCGCTTCAGGCGGGTGCCAAGGGGGTTGAAACCTACATGCTCACACCCGATAAAGACTATGGTCAGTTGGTGCGCGACAATGTTTTTCAGTTTCGCCCGCGTCATGGCGGCGGTTACGAAAAACTGGGACCCGCGGAGGTGTGCGCCAAATATGGCATCACCAACACCAGTCAGGTGATAGACCTGCTGGCGCTCATGGGCGACTCGTCTGATAACTTCCCGGGCTGTCCGGGTGTGGGTGAGAAAACAGCGGCTAAGCTCATTGCCCAGTTCGGGGGGGTAGACGCTCTCCTACTCCACACTCAAGACATCAAGGGCAAGCTGCGCGAAAAAGTGGAAGCGGCCGTTGACGATATTCGCATGTCGAAGTTCCTCGCCACCATCCGAACGGATGTTCCCGTTGAACTCAACCTCACTGAACTGCAATTGCAACAACCCGACGAGGCGGAACTGGAGAAACTCTTCAACGAACTGGAGTTTAAGACGCTCTTGAACAAGTTTCTTAATAAACCTGAAATTAAGGTAAAGCCCGTTAATTCGCAACTCGATTTATTTGCAGAATTTGCGCCCGAGAACCAGAAAGCTGAAAAAATCGCGAGTTTTGAGAGCCTAAAAACCACCCCTCACAACTATCAACTCATTGATAAAGAGGAAGAAATGGTTCGGCTTTGTGACTTTTTTAGGACAAAAGATTTTCTCAGTTTAGACACAGAAACCACTTCAACCGCTCCAATCGATGCCGAACTGGTGGGTTTGAGCTTTTCGGTGGAGCCGCATCAGGCTTTTTATGTGCCTGTTCCGGCTAACCGTGAAGAAGCGCAAAGAATTGTTAATATATTTAAAGAGGTGTATGAAGACCCCAAAATTCAGAAAATCGGTCAGAACCTGAAGTACGACTTAGAGGTGCTTTCTAACTATGGGGTGACGCTCCAAGGCGAGATGTTCGACACCATGCTCGCCCACTATGTGCTGCAACCGGAACTCAGGCACAACATGGACTACCTGGCCGAGGTGTACCTCAACTACCAGACCATTCACATAGAAGAACTCATTGGTCCGCGTGGCAAGGGTCAGCGCAACATGCGCGACTTATCGCCGCAGCAGGTGTATGAGTATGCTGCCGAAGATGCCGACATCACCCTTCAGCTGAAACTGGTTTTGGAAGAGAAACTGAAAGAGAGTGGCTTTGCCTCACTCTTCTACGATATTGAAATGCCACTGATGCCGGTGCTGGCCGAAATGGAAATGAACGGCGTGCTCATAGACACCAACAGCTTGAAAGAAACGTCAAAACTTTTCACCGAACGAATGCTCGCCCTCGAACAGGAAATTTACCGGCTGGCGGGCGAAGAGTTCAACATCTCGTCGCCCAAGCAGGTGGGCGACATTCTCTTTGAAAAACTGAAGATAGTTGAAAAGGCAAAGAAAACAAAAACGGGGCAGTATGTAACTTCCGAAGAGGTGCTGCAACAGCTGTGCTCTAAACATCCCATCATAGATAATATCTTAGCTTACAGAGGGTTGAAGAAGCTCTTGGGCACCTACGTTGATGCCCTACCCCAACTCATCAACAAACGAACAGGACATATTCACACATCGTTCAACCAGGCGGTAACGGCCACCGGACGACTCTCGTCTTCCGACCCCAACCTGCAGAACATTCCCGTGCGGGGCGAAGATGGTAAGGAAATTCGCAAGTGCTTCATTCCCGAACCAGGTTGTCAATTCTTTTCAGCCGACTACAGTCAGATTGAACTGCGCGTGATGGCACACCTCTCTGGCGACGAACACATGATGCAGGTGTTCCGCGAAGGCAAGGATTTGCACGCGGCAACGGCAGCCACCATCTACAAGAAACCCATCGAAGAGGTGTCGCGCGACGAGCGCACAAAATCGAAACGGGCCAACTTCGGCATCATCTATGGCATCACCGTGTTCGGACTGGCCGAGCGCTTAGAGATCAGTCGCGACGAGGCACGCAACCTCATCGACGGCTTCTTCGAAACCTTCCCACAGGTGCACAACTACATGGAACAGCAGAAACAGCTGGCACGCGAGCGCGGCTATGCCGAAACACTCTTCCACCGCCGCCGCTACCTGCCCGACATCACATCGCACAACGCCACCGTGCGCAACTTTGCCGAACGCAATGCCATCAATGCACCCATACAGGGGTCGGCAGCCGACATCATCAAGGTGGCCATGATCCGCATCTACCGCCGCTTCAAGGCCGAAGGGTTGCGCTCGAAAATGATTCTGCAGGTGCACGACGAACTCAACTTCTCGGTCTATCCCGAAGAACGCCAACGCGTTGAACAAATCGTGCTCGAAGAAATGCAAAACGCCTATCCCCTGCAGGTTCCCCTCGTGGCCGACTGCGGGTGGGGCACCAACTGGCTCGAAGCACACTAATGGAAATAACGGACGCTGAAAGCAATTAACAACGTATAAAAGAGTTTAATTAACAGTGTTATAGTTTAATTTTTGTTAACTATTTATGGATATGTAGTACAACCAAACACAATTTGTCATACTTTTGCAGCCGCTAATAAGTAATTAAAAGACAGCAACAAACGAATCGGGAGTAATAATCATGAAATGGAGAAATCCTTTTGGGGTCATTGTTACTCTTTTACTGTTCTCGCACACAGCCTCTCCTGCGCAACACCTCAAGGCCGGAAAAACCTCTTTGGTGCGCATCAGCGACGACTCCGTAAGGATAACAATGCCTATAGAACTAAAAGAGTATCAAGCAGCAAACAACGAAGTGCTGCTCATCAGACCCATCATTGTATCTTCTTCCGACTCATTGCTTCTACCCTCTGTGGGCATCTATGGCCGCACCCCCTATTACTATTATATAAGGAACGGGAGACACCAGATTCAGGGGGAAAAGGACATTAAAATTCGTAATAAAAACAAACCAGACTCGTTGCTCCATTGTCAATCCATCGGCTATGAACCATGGATGGACAGGGCCAGTCTGAAAGTGATCTTTGAAACAGAAAAACTGTGCATCGGCATCACCCGGCAAACGGCTGAAGAGGCCTGGCAACCTACCCCAACCATCGTCAGGAAAGAACCAAAAGTGATGGTGAGCAAGGGCACGGTGAAGGGACGGGCATACGTTGACTTCGTGCTCGACAGCATCAACATTCGCCCCGACTACCACCGAAACCGTGAGGAACTGGCAAAGATAGACCATGCCATCGACTCGCTGCTCAACGACTCAACGGTTACCATCACACACATCGACATCAAAGGGTGGGCATCGCCCGAGGGACCATACGATCACAACGTCTATCTGGCACGAGAGCGAAGCCTGGCACTGCGCAACTATGTGGTGAACAAACACCGCATCAACCCGCAACTGGTGAGCAACTCGTTTGAACCAGAAGACTGGCCCGGACTACGTGAGTATGTGGAGAAATCTAACCTACCCCACCGCAAGGAAATTCTCGACATCATTGACAGCGACCGAGAACCAGACCCCAAACTGTGGCTCATTCGCTCTACCTATAAAGAGGATTTTGCCGACATCTTCGTGAACTCCCTACCCTATCTGCGACACTCCGACTATACCATCGACTATGAATATCGGCACACGCAAAAGGTAGGAGAAACCGAAGTAGACACGCTCTGGCACCTGCCAACGGCATCTTACAGCGAACCCTGCCTGATGGAGAGCATCAAACCCATCGAACCGGCTTGGGCACTGAAGACAAACCTGCTCTTCGATGCGGCTATGTGCTTCAACTTCGAGGTGGAGGTGCCCTTCGGCAACAGAAAGCAATGGAGCGTGATGGTCGAAGACTGGTTCCCGTGGTATGTGTGGCACCGCAACTCAAGGGCCTACGAACTGTGGACCATGGGACTGGAACTGCGCCGCTGGTTAGGGAAATGTGAAGACCGACCGCTGCTCACAGGGAGCTTCATCGGAGCATACGCCGCAGGAGGAAAATACGACTTCGAATGGCATAGCAACGGCGACCAGGGAGAGTTTCTTTCCTTCGGCGCAACCTACGGCCACAGCTGGGTGCTCAGCCGAAGATGGAACTTCGAACTCTCGGCCAGCGTGGGCGTGGTGTTCGGACCCCGCCGCCACTATCATGGCGAGTTCAACGACGAGCACCTCATCTGGAAACGCAATGCCAACATCTTCTACGTTGGGCCCACCAAGCTGAAAGCCTCTCTCGTCTGGCTCATCGACAACCCCTTCAAAAAGAAGAAAGGAGGCACCAGATGACCCATTACATGACCCATCACAAAGGTATATCACTCCCCTCACCGGGGAGGGGTCGGGGGTGGGCGATTCTCTTAATATGCCTCCTACTCTCCTCTTGCGTGCGCCGACCCCTCGAGGTGTACTTCCAAAAGAAGGTGAACGTGCGCATCAATGTAGACTGGATGAAGAACTATGGCTACCGGCCGTCGAGCATGACGCTCGTACTGCACAACGAAAACGATTCGCTCTACCGCTCGCTGCCGCCCACATCGAATGTAGACTACCAGACGGTGTCGCTCGAACCGGGCATCTACAAGCTCATCGTGTTCAACCAAACCTACGACGAGTTCCCGTCTATCTACTTCCGCGACTGGCAGAACCACAACGAGTTCTCGGCTCGGGCGAAACCCATCACCACTCGCGCCAACCGACGATGGGATGCCAACATACAGTATATGTGCGACCCGGATAACATTGGCGTGGCAGTGGACAGGTTCACCATCACACAGGAGATGACAGAAGACGACTACCTCACCTTCGTCGACTACCGACAGCGAAACAACATCCCCGATACCATTCACTATGTGTTCAACGAGGTGGTGAACCCCATGATAACACAGCTGAACGTGAGGGTGATGGTGAAAGGGTTCAGCAGCATGCGCTCGGTCGAAGCGAACATCTCGGGCATGGCCGACGGATTCTATATGAGTCGGGTAGACCGCACACAGGAAACGGGCATTCTGCTGCTCGACAACTGGAAGGCAACACCCATCGAGGGCGAAGACGATAAGGGATGGGTTACAACCTCCATCGCCACCTTCGGACTGCCTTTCGGCAAGGAAAGGGTGGCCAACCGCGATAGCACCGACAACGTGCTGCAAATGGGGTTCCTGCTTCAGGATGGAACGGTGAAAACGTTCTCCTATAACGTGGGAAAAATTATGAAATACCTCACCCCTTCGGGCGACGCCCTGAGCAAAGCCGAACTGCTCAAGCACATTGAGGTGGAGATAGTGCTCGACGACCCGCTGAACACGCCCGACCTGCCACCCGTGGACCCGAAAGACCAACAGGCCAGCGGCTTTGAAGCACATGTCGACGACTGGGAGTTCGGGGGAACCATAGAAGCAAAGTTCTAACCCCCACCCTGCCAACACGCCAAAACACAATTCACAAGAAATAAAAAACAACAAATATAAAAGTACAGTTAAACAGGAAAAAAGTATGAAAAAGACATTATTTTTCGCTGCCGCAGCATTAGCAATGCTCGCCAGCTGCTCACAAAACGATGACCTCTCGGCTCCCGTGGTCGCTGAGAACACCCAGCCTCAAGCCATTGAGTTTGGCACTTATGTTGGAAAGACCACGGCAACAAGAGCAACTGGTGGCGCAAACGGTCCTATTACATCTGCTCAGGTATTAGCTCAGAAGAGCGGCTTCGGTGTATTCGGTTATTATACTGTGGACAAGGATTATCTGGGAACTGTTAAGTCCGAAAAAAATCCTCCTGTAGCACTGGTTGCTGCAGACCTTACCGACAATCAGGCTCCTGCTACGAAACCTAATTTTATGTACAACCAGCAAGTGAGAGGTACAAATGTATCAACTCCTGTTTGGAGCTATTCTCCTATCAAGTACTGGCCTAACGGTAACGCCACAGCTGATGACCAGGACAGTGACGCTGGTTCAGATCCTGCTAAAGGTACTGATGGCGGAAAGGTTAGCTTCTTTGCATACGCTCCTTATTGGGACAAAACGGCAGCAGATGATGGTATCATTGCTATGAGTGGTAACGATTATGCTGGCAACCCGACTGTAACATACAAACTGGCAAGTGATGGTACTGCTGTTGACCTGCTTTGGGGTACTGCTGGCACAAATGGCTATAAGGCACAAGATGGTACTGAAGAAAACGCTCCATCGTATATCGCTAAGACCCCTGCAACACCTGCATGGAGCACTAATCCCTACAAGGTTAATGCCAACCTTACCAAGATGAAGACCGATGGTAAAATCCAGTTCAATTTCAAGCATGCTTTGGCAAAAGTCGGTGGTTCAAAAGTTGGTGATGGTGTAGTGAACGGCCTGATGATTGTTGCCGACCTTGACAACAATGGTGCAGAAAGCGGTGCTGACTTTGAGCCAGGTACTGTTGGTGGAACTGCCACCAAGCTTACAAAGATTACCGTAAGCAGCATCGTTATTTCAAACGACATCGATGATGATGGTGATTTCGATGCTACTGACAAAGCTGCAGCTACTGCTAACAAGGGAACTCTTGACTTGGCAACAGGTCAGTGGACTTTGTCTGCAGATGATGCAGACAAGACCGCACTCAATCATACTATTGACGCCACTGGTTCTGGAACCCATGCAAAATTGGCTACTGCTATAGCAGAAACAACTGCTCCTGTTTCCGGTACGAAGGATGACTTCTTCAAGTGCACAAGCACATGGGCTGGTCAGACAGGTGTTCCTGCTCTTCATCCAATCAATGTGTACAATACAGAAACAAACCCATTCGTGTTCATCCCTGGAACAACTCCTGTTCTTCGCTTCAAGATTACCTATATCGTAAGAACATACGATGCAAATCTTGAGAATGGTTTCTCAGAGATTACACAGACTGTTTCTAAGAAGGTTACATTCTCTGAAGCTGTTAAGATGAACAAGATGTACAACATCCTCATTCACCTCGGTATGACCAGCGTGAAGTTTGACGCAATTGTTTCCGACTGGGATGTTACAAATACTGATTCCGATAGCGACGGTGCTGCAGATCCTGATCAGCAGGTTTATCTGCCTATCAACGTATCTAACTAATCTCTTAGATTCATTACAAATCTCTATAGAAGAGCAGTCCCCGTGGCTGCTCTTTTTTCGTATCAAAACCTTTGGCGGTTTGGGAAAAAGTCTTTATCTTTGCAACATGAAAACCGAATTCGGCAAATGGCTGATGGATATAGCCAAATATATGGTTACAGCATTATTGTTATCTACTATATTTGCAGATATGGATAATTCCATCATTATATATGTTGTAGTAATTCTTTCGGCTATTGTTCTTGGCTTTGGATTATACTGGATAAACGAAGGAGAAAAAGACTATAAGAAGAAAGGGAAAAAGAAATGAATACAATTATCGTATCACTTTCGGTGTTGCTAATTGCCATCATTGGCACCATCATTCTGAAGTATCAAGATCGGCATGCAGCCAATTAAGTATCTGCACAAAGCGGGCACTCCCACCACGGGGTGCCCGTTTTGCGTAAATCTCCAGTACAGAGAGATGCCGTAGGCATCAGATGAGGGTAGCCAGCCATTCCTATGGCTAGAGGAAATGGATCTACCATTCACGGCGTGCCTTTAGGTACGCAACACTGGGGAACAGGCGGAATGTCGTGTACCTAAAGGCACGCCCGACTCACACACCGAACGTTCTTCCAGCCATAAGAATGGCTGGCTACCCCTATCTGATGCCTATGGCATCATCATAACCATGTAGAGAATAATGCGTAAACTTAGAACAATAGAAATGAAGCGCCTAACGGTTGAGCAGTTCCGCCAGGCCGAGAAGATGCCGTTGGTGGTGGTGCTCGACGATGTGCGCTCGCTGCACAACGTGGGCAGTGTGTTCCGCACATGCGATGCCTTTCGCGTGGAGGCCGTCTATCTGTGCGGCATCACGGCCACACCGCCGCATGTGGAAATACACAAAACAGCACTGGGCGCTGAAGACTCGGTGGCGTGGCGCTATTTTAAAACTGCCGATGAAGCCATAGCAGAGCTTCACCGGCAGGGATGCTTTGTGTATAGTGTTGAACAGGTTGAGGGTTCAAAAAAACTCCATGAGCTTACATTGTCTGAAGCCCATGGAGTTAATGAAAATTCTACGTTGGCAAAGGAGGCTTGCTCACGCTATGCCGTTGTGTTTGGCAACGAGGTGAAAGGAGTTCACCAGAGTGTGGTGGATGCCTCCGACGGCTGTCTGGAGATTCCCCAGTTTGGCACCAAGCACTCGCTCAACGTTTCTGTTACCGCCGGCATAGTGGTTTGGGAGTTTGCCAAACGCTGGAAGATGTAGCAGCAGGTTTTCTTATTTCACCACCTTGCGCCCACCTATTATATATATACCGCGCGCGGGCGCGTGGCCGAGCCGTTGTCCTTGCATGTTGTAGACGGGTTCGGCCTGTGTTTCGTTGTCTTCGGCATTCACGCTCACAATGCCCAAGGCAATGCGCTCGATGTCGTTCAGTTGCTGACCCAGCACATACGACTCGCGGCCGGGCTGAGAGTTGTTGCCATAGAGGGCATAAGCCTGTCCGCCGGCAATCATCTTCTCGCCGTGTGTGCGATAGAAGCCCACGCCACGACTGCCGTTGCGGAACTCGTATGCCATGCGCACCGCTGTTGGGTCGGCAACCAGCGAGTCGCAATAGAACCCCTTGGCGTATGCGTTGTTAACCGTGGCATACGATGGCTTTGCCGTGGGCACGAAGCGTGGAGCGGGGTTAGCCGAGTTGAAGATGATGGCGCGGTCGGCAGGCACAATCTTTCCAGGTTCGAGCAGCGTCACCTTGATGGTGTCCACATCGTTTGTTTCCACACGGTTTCCCACTGCCCATGCCTTCACGTCGGCAGGAATGATGATGGGGTAGGTGGTGTAGAGCGAGCCCCAGTAGCGTTCGGTGGCGGTTTCACCCGGGTCAACCTCAAATGTCTGGGCGGTGATGGTCTTCTCGGTGCGCGGGTCGTAGCTCACATGTGGCGGCTGGTTGTAGCCGCAGTTCTGAGTGACGAGCTGGGCACGGTAGGCAAAGTCGTCCATCAGGTGTGGAAACGTGTAGGGCGTTTCGTAGTTGGTGGCATTGATCACCAGCTGGTAGTTGTTTCCCGACAGTTGCCAGGTAACAATCTCTTCGCGCCAGTCGCCCCAGAGGTCGCCCATCACACAGGGGTTTCGTTTCGAACCATTGTTTTCGTTGCCATAAACATAGTTGCCGCCGTTCACCTGCATGCGGTTGAAGCCGCCGTAAGAGGGGTTCCAGGTTTCGAGCACGCCCTTGTCGTAGTAGTCGTCGGCCAGGTTGTCGTTCCAATAGATGCGGTTGTTGAGCGAAGCGCCTCCGCCGTGGGTGCACTCGGCCAGGATCACGTTGCGTGAGGTGTCGTAGAGTCCGTTGTCGGCACTCGACTGCCAGTAGGCATTCTCGGCCTCGGGGTCGAAGTGAGCCATAATGCCTCGCCCGGTATCGCTGCCGGCGGTGGCTCGCCAGAGCACTTCGCCCGTGGCGGCATCGCGCAGGTTGGCCCCGTAGGGCTTATGTTCCAGTACCATGAAGAACTCCTGACCCGGGCGCGAGGGGATGAAGTCGCCCAAGTGCAAGGCATCGCCATGTTCGAAGCCGGTGCGGTAGAGGGTGGTGCCATCGGGGTTCAGTGCCCCGGAGCCATAATGAATCTCCTGTCGGCCGTCGCCGGTCACGTCGCCCACGCTAACCCAGTGTGCACCTTCGCCATAAACCGACGAATTCATCTGTTTCACCGTGCCGTTGGCATAGGTAACGGTGCCGGCATTGCGTGCCGTGCCGCTGTGCAGCCAGCGCAGGGTGAGGTTGGCACCGTCCCAGTCGTAGGCACCGATGCGACAACCGCTGTAGTAGCCGCGTGCAAAGATGGCTGAGGGGTTGGCATCCTCGCCGTCGAGCCAGGCGATGCAGGCCAGGTAGCGTTCCGAGCGGTTCTGCTTGCTGTCGCCCCAGAAGCCGGTCGTCACATCGCCGTATGCTGTGTGATATTTGATGGTTTTCAGTTCGGCACCCGTTGTACCGTCGAACACGGTGATATATTCCGGCCCTTCCACCTGTTTGCCGTTGCCGCTCTTCCACGAGCGGGTGGGGTCGTCGCCGGGCATAATCACATAGTTGCCCTCACCGTCAACAGCTCCGGGACCCGTTTTCACCATAAACTCGCCGAAGCCGTCGCCATCGAGGTCCCATGCCACAAATGGTGTGGTGTGGGCCGAGTTGAACATGCTGTTGCCGGTGTGGAGCATCCACAGGCGTGTGCCGTCGAACTTATAGCAAGCGTAGAAGGCCGGCGAGGTGGTGCCGCTGCTGGCAGCATCTTTTTCGTTCGATGGTGCCCACTTCAAGACGATGTCGTATTCGCCATCGCCGTCCATGTCGCACAGCGAAGCGTCGTTGGGGGTGTAGGTGGCTCCGGCCGATGTGGGGTCGGTGGGTGCTCCCCCTTGCAGGGTAACATAGCTCACCTGTCCGTTCCAGGTGGGCTTGCTCACCTCTTGTTCTATTATCTCGCCCTGTTCGTTGAACACCTCCAGGCGGTAGTAGGCACCGGCTGCTCCGTTGGCATCCAGGAAGTTGGTGCGCCCCATGATGAAGTTGCCGCCGTTCACCTTGGTGTTTTGTTCGGTGGACGAGTTGCCGCGCCAGAGTTTGAACTTATAGTTTCGCGGGTCTGTTTTGCGGGCACGCCACGAAACCAGGTTCCCCCCGTCTTTGTGCAGGGCCATCAGTCCGCGGCGCAAAGCCACAGGCTCTCCCTTGGGCTGACGGTTGGTAATGCTGAAGCTCACCGAGAACGAAAATTCGCTATTTCCGTTCTTGGTGATGCTGACCGTTGCCGTGTTGTTGGCTTCAGAATAGTTGGTGGTGGCAGCAAAGCCTTCGGCGAGGTTTGTCTGCAAGGGAGTTTCGAAGTTGGTGGGATGTCCGTAGAGTTTGGTGGTGAAGCGGGTGTTCTGTCCGTTCTTCAAGTCTTTCACCAGGTTGTAGAGGTTGAGTGGTGCCGGTTCGTCGGTGCCGGTCTTGGCGGTGCAAGTGAAGTCGCTGAGGTAGTGACTGGCGGTGAACACCTCTTCGTCCATCACCCCTTCTATAACCACGTTGCGGAACGCCATCGACTTGGGGTTTTCGTTGTCGGTTCCGTTCAGCTGATAGATGCTGAGCACGAGTGTCATGCCAGCTTCTCCCACCACCAAGTCGGCAATGGAAAACTCGTTGTGTGCAAAGCCTTCTTGGTTGGTGGCATCAATCTTGTTGCGCTTGATGTTCACCGGCGCAAGAGCCAGAGCCGTACCTCCCACCGGTTTGAGTGTGGCGTCAACGCCGCCGCCATCGGTGCCCACGCGGGCGCAGTCGAAGCTCACGCGGGTAACCTTCAAGGTGTGGCCGGCTGCCGGTTTGATGCCGAAGCTGATGTCGTGGCCGGCAGTAGCCCCATTCACACGCGTTGTGGGTGTGTAGGAAGCGAAGGGCGGTTCGTAGGTTACGGCCGTGTAGCCTTCGGCAGCATTGCTTCCGGTCAGGGCGGTAACATTGCCAATGTTGCTGCCCTGGGTGTAGGTGGTGGTGAGCAGCGAGGTGTAGGCCTCGTCGCCCGTGGTGGAAACGGCAGCCAGGTTGCTGATGTTGCCCAGCTCCCATTTCACGCTAACACTCTGTGCCCATGCGCCCAGTGTGACAGTGGCCAGAAGCAAGAGTGAGGTCATGATTTTCTTCATAGGTTTTTAAGTTTTTGTTTGATAGATGCAACAGTTGTTTCAATTATTATTCGTACCTTTGCCATCACTATGATACAGAATCCCCCCGACTATCGACGCGATACGGTGTTGCCTTTGCCCATGGAGGTGAAGGCTGAGGCTTGGGCTGTTGATGCAGCCTGCTCGGGCAATCCCGGCCCGATGGAGTATCAGGCCATCGACCTGCAGACGGGTGCTGTGGTGTTTCACTTCGGTCCGGTGCACGGAACCAACAACATTGGCGAGTTTCTGGCTATTGTGCATGCACTGGCACTGATGGAAAAGCGCGGCATCACCGACCGGGTTATCTACAGCGACTCTTACAATGCCATTCTGTGGGTAAAGAAGAAGCAGTGCAAGACCAAGCTTGCCCGCACACCGCAAACCGAACAGCTCTTTCAGATTATTGCCCGTGCCGAGCACTGGCTGCGCACACATGATGTGCGCACGCCTGTGCTGAAATGGGAAACCAAGCGGTGGGGCGAGGTGCCGGCCGACTTCGGACGGAAGTGACGGCCGACTTCGGGAGGAAGTGATGGCAGGCTTTCTTTTCCGTGCTTATTTCACCAACACTTTGCGCACATCGCCGTTGCTCATGCGCAGAATGTTGATGCCCTTTGCGGGTGCACTGAGCAGACTGCCGTCGGTGGCATAGCGCTTGCTCACGGTCAGCTTTTCGTTGTTGGCAATGCTGCCCACGCTGGCGGGGTCGGCATAAACGAACTTCACCGTTACCGTGGGACCTTCGCCGGTGACGAAGGGCCCGGGCTTCTCGGTGGTTTGGCCGAATTTTGTTTCTTCCACGATGCTGAAGACGTGAATCTGGTAGGTGGCTGTCCAGGTGGCATATTCGCCAATGGTGGGAAGCCACTCGGTTTCGATGCTGGTGTTGTAGTCGGCTTCAACAATTTTCTTCGACGAGTAGGCGGTTTCCTGAAGCATGAGGCAGTCGCCGAAGGCACAAGTCTTCATGGTGGTACCTTCGGGCATGTCGTCGAGTGTTTCAAAGATGCCGGCAGCCTGGCGCTCGCCCGAGAGGTTCTTCACCTTCAGGGGAACCACCATCTGTCCCTCGGCATCGATGGTGTTCACGGTGATGGTGGTGCCGTTGGCAACGGGGTTACCGTCGAGGTCGGTAAACTGGAATCGGTTGTCCACTTCTTGTGCTTGTGCAGCCGTGGCGACAAGCAGCAGCGAGAGAATGGTGGTGTAGAGTTTCTTCATAAGCATTTTCTTTTTTATTTTTTTCTTGTTTTTTCCTGTTCTTATTGTCTGATGTGCTGATGGCGCACCTGCAGCAGTCCGCTGTCGTTGGCAACGAACGCCACCACCGAAAGGTTTTGGGCATTCCATCCCTCAGCAAGGGTGCACGAGTAGTTCAGTTCTCTGAACTCTGCTTCGGCAATGTTCACCTCTTCGCCCCATGTTCCGTTGAGCGAAGTGCGCAGCACATGGTTGTGTATGTTGTCGGTCTTGGTCACGTTGTTGGGGAATTTCTGGAAAGCCACCACCTGGTCTTCGGTGAGCCACACCTGCAGATTGCCCGTGGTGGCATTCTTGACGGCAGCCACGCTCACCTTCACGTTGAGTTGGCGTGAGGCTTCGTCGTAGGTGGGCTCTACAACAATGTTGGTGGCAGCAATCTTGGTGGTGAGCTGTGAGAGGTCCCACCGAACCTTCGGCTCCCAGTCTTCCTTGCCCAGCACACCATCGGAGCGGTCGATGAGTCCCATGGGTTGGTATTCGCATGCCCAGTGGCGGTAGTAGGTGTTGCCCAGCTCAGTGGCAAGTCCGTCGGGATGGCTGGCCGAAGGCATCACGCCCAACGGACCGGAGTGAATGGCCACGGGAATAACTTCTATGCCTGCGGTGTCGGCAACAATCTGGCAGATGCGGCCGATGAGTTCGGTGGCTTCCGGACAGTTCACGCAGTCTTGGCCGGTATAGTCTTCGATGAGTATACCCCGCTTTTGGGGCAGGAAGAGCCGTTCGGTATCTTCCAGGCCGGGGTTGTCGATGTCTGCGGTGTCCACGGCAGTGGTGTCTACGTCGTGCGTGTTGATAACCACGAGTCGTTCGTCGCTGTCGAGGTTCGAACAGGCAGCCGTGAGCAACAGGAGCCATGCTCCCGCCATGATGCTGAGTGAGGTGTGTAAGTGCTTGATGTTGTTAAGCATAACGGTGTTTCATTAAAAATTGTAGTTGTAGGAAAGCGTGAATCCCTTGCTGGCCGGAATCCATCGGCACACGCCCCCCGAGCAGTTATATCCGGCACGGGTGCGGCCGTAGCCTAATTGCAGGCGGTGGGCACCGGTGTTGAAGGTAACGTAGCCTTGGTAGTAGTGCGTTTCGGCCCCCCCGCAGTTCCACAGGTCGCTCACGGTGAACATCCAGTGTGGCACCAGTGAGAGTTCGAGCAAGCCGCAGGTCCAGTCGCCCTGGTCCTGGCGTGTACACAGATACTGAGCTTCGGCGCGCAGGGTTGTCTTCGGTGAGAACTGATATTTGCCGTCGGCGATATAGATGTCGCTGTGCACCATGCCTCCCTCGCCTTCGATGACGGTTTTGTTGTATCGCTGGTTCATGTACATCAGGTTCAGCTTGAACGACTTGCTGAACTTGCGCGAGAGCTGCACGTTGAGGTCTTGGTAGTAGGTTTCGTTGCCCCACTTGAAGAACTTCGAATGGTAGCCTTCGGTGCCAGCGAGTTCCATGCGGCTGTTGCTCAGAGAGCTGAACTCTTTGTTCTGTTCCCACTGCCGGTCGATGGCACGCACATAAGAATAGTTCACCTTCAGGTTCATGCCATATTTGCCGCCGAGGGTTGTCTTCCGCTTGAAGTTATACCCCACCTCGGTTTGGTATGCCCATTCGCCGTCGGCCAGCTGGGTGGCGTAGGGATAGAGTGCAGCCAGCGTGTAGGTGTGGTCTTGTGTGAAGGCGGGCAGATGGTTGATGAACGACGAGGTGAGCTTCATGTCGCGCCGGCTGCGCGAAGCCATGTTCTCGCTGCGCTTAGCCTGCACCAGCACGGAAAGGCCGCGCTGTGAATAAGATGTGGAGAGCATGGCAGCATTGCCCCGCCGATAGATGTAGCCGTTGTCGAGTGAGGGGTCGGCAGTCTTCTGCGCATATTCTGCCAACACGTTCCATGCCCCGTGGTTCAGGTTCACGCGGGCATCCCACGCGTTCACATAGCGCGGCTGCACCACTTGATAGGTGGTGTAGCGATAGCCGTTGGGGATGCGCATGTCTTGGGTGGTGGTGATGTTGTCGTTGGGATTCTCGTGCTTGTTCACCCACGAGAAGCCCACGGAGAGTCGGGTGTTGTGCTGTTGCATGGAAGGCATCCATTCGTCGATGTTCAGTTCGGCATCTGCCCCGCTGATGAAAGCCTTGTTCCAGTGCCAGTAGCGACGTTGCTTACCTCCTAATGCCTTCACGGTTACACCCTTCAGCGGCTTGAGCACCAGTCGGCCGCCGAGCAGCGAGTTGTCGATGCCGAGCGAGCGCTCTTCGTAGGTGCGCAGGATGAAGCCCGAACCAAACTGTTCGTAGAAGGTGCCGGCGGTGAGCTCAGCCCATTGAAGCTTTCCCTTTACATAGAAATGGGGCACCCCCCATCCCTTGAAGTCATTTTCGAAACCGGGCATCGGGTGTTCCATGTATTCCAGTCGGGCACCAGCCTCTACATATTTCTGCTGCAAGTGCAGGTCGATGTAGGTGTTGGTGAGAAAGTCTTCGTCTTTCTCGGCACCCGTCTTGCTGTCGCTTTGGGGCAGCATCATGTCGCTTTGAATGCTTCCGCTGAGTGTTATCTTGTTGTCGTCTTGTGCCGAAGCGGCAGACGCAAAGCAGAAAGCAGAAAGCAGAAAGCACAGGCGGATGCTGTGCATCCTAAATGATAAATGATAAATGATAAATGATAAATGGTTCGACATAAACGATGGATGGTGCAATATATGCAATAAATGGTTCGTTATAGCTGAAAGCACTGGCGGGCGGTTATTGAATGATTTCTCTTACTGAATGAGTTCTCTTACTTTCTCGATGAGTTCCGTTTCGGCTCCGTCGGTGTAGCCGTTGTGTTTGTACACGATTTGTCCTTTGCCGTCAACGATGAGCACGTATGGAATCATTTGAATGCCCAGTGCGCGTTTCAGGTCGCTGTTGGGGTCGAGCAACACGTCGTATTCCCATCCGTGGTTCTCCACAAGTGGTTTCACTTTCTGTATGTTCTGTCCTTGGTCGATGGAAACGGCATAAATCTTCACGCCGGTTTCTTCGCGCCATTCGTCGTAGACCTCGGCAATGGCATCGAGTTCGCGGTTACAGGGTTTGCACCAGGTGGCAAAGAAGTCGATGATGAAGGGTTTGCCGTTGTTTGCGAGCGTGTCGGTGGTGATGGTTTTGCCGTTGATGTCTTTGAGTGTTACCTTTGGCAGTTGTGCCATGGCGTTCATGGCGAACACCATGAGCAGAGAGGCAAGAATTGTTTTTTTCATTTTTGGTTGTTTTTTTTATTTTTTCCGGAAGTTGCCGGAATTTTGTTTTCTTTCGGGAACTTTAAATGCAGCGAAGGTTCTTGGCCAGCTGTTCGGCACTGCTGGCACCTACGAGCACCGAGGTTACTCCCTGCTGTTCGAGAATCCAGGAGAGAGCCATTTCGGCAAGGGTTTTCCCTTGGGCTTCGGCTTCACTGTTGAACTGTTTCAGTTGGTGAAGCATGGCGGGCGTGAGTGCGGCCGGTTTGAGGAACCGGCCCTGGGTCATGCGCGAGCCTTGCGGAATGCCCGTCACTTCGCCTTTGTCATCGACGGTGCATCCTAAGTAGCGGTCGGTGAGCAATCCTTGTGCTAAGGGCGAGAACGAGATGAAGCCGATGCCGTGCTGTTGACAATAGTCGAGGATGCCCTCTTCCTGCGGGGCGCGGTCGATGAGGTTGAGCCTTCCCTGATAGATGAGCAGCGGCACATCGTGAGCGCGCAGATACTCGTCGGCGGTCTTCAGTGCGTGCAGGGGCCAGCGCGAGATGCCCACATAGAGCGCCTTGCCCGATCGAACGATGTCGACCAGTGCCTGCAGTGTTTCTTCGAGCGGGGTCTCGGGGTCGTAGCGGTGACTGTAGAAGAGGTCTACATAGTCGAGGTGCATGCGGCGGAGCGACTGGTTGAGCGAAGCCACGAGATACTTCCGCGACCCCCAGTTGCCGTAAGGTCCGGGCCACATGTCGTAGCCCGCCTTGGTGGCAATGAACAGTTCGTCGCGGTAGGGGCGGAAGTCGTCGTTGATGAGCCGTCCCATGGTTTCTTCGGCCGAACCGTATGGCGGTCCGTAGTTGTTGGCCAAGTCGAAGTGGGTGATGCCGTGGTCGAAGGCATAGTGAGTGATGGAGCGGCACTGTTCGTAGTTGTTGCTGCTGCCGAAGTTGTGCCAGAAGCCCAGCGACACCTTAGGGAGCAGAACACCCGAGTGCCCGCAACGGCGATAGAGCCTGTCGGCCTCGTTGTAGCGACTCGGATCCGCTGTGTAGTTTTGTTTCAGTTCCATCGTTTTGTTGTTATTCAGTTGTTTTCGTTCTTGGTTGATGTAGTGCGTTCTTGGTTGATGTAGTGCGTACTTGGTTGATGTAGAGAATTATTTCTCTTTTTCCTTGAGTGTTGAAGTGATGAGCTGGAGCAGCCTCTCCACAGCCTCTTCCTCGGGTATGTTCTTTTCAACGCATTCCTTCTGTCGGTAGAGCGACACCTTGCCCGGTCCGGCTCCAACATAACCGAAGTCGGCATCGGCCATCTCGCCCGGTCCGTTCACAATGCAGCCCATGATGCCTATCTTCAGACCCACGAACTGGCGGGTGGCCTCTTTGATGCGGGCGATGGTTTGCTGGAGGTTGTAGAGTGTGCGCCCGCAACCCGGACAGCTGATGTATTCTGTTTTGGTGAACTTGATGCGTGCAGCCTGCAGGATGGCATCGGCCAAGGCAACCGACTCGGCAGGGGAGAGTAGGGGAGAGCAGATGACCAGTTTGGTGGCTTTGCGGTCTATGAGCAAGGCCCCCACCGCCATGGCAGCTTTCAGTTGAAGTGTTTCCATGTCGGGGGCATCGAGCGTGAGCGTGATGGTATCGTTGTTGATGCTCTTCAAGGCCTCTTCGCGCAAGGCCACACATTCCGGAATGAGGTTAACCAGCTTGCGGGCCACGGGAATTTCACACTCCGGTTCTTCTGAGAGCGAAACGCGAATGGTGTCGCCAATGCCCTCGGTGAGCAGGGCACCAATGCCCACGGCACTCTTGATGCGCCCGTCTTCCCCTTCGCCGGCCTCGGTAACTCCCAGGTGCAGCGGGTAGTGCATGTTTTCGCTGTTCATGCGTTCAACCAGCAGGCGCACGCTCTGCACCATCACCACCGTGTTGGAGGCTTTGATAGAGATGACCACATCGTTGAACTGTTCGCGGCGGAAGATGCGCAGGAACTCCATGCAGCTTTCAACGATGCCCGCCGGTGTGTCGCCGTAGCGCGACATGATGCGGTCTGAGAGCGAACCGTGGTTCACGCCAATGCGCACGGCTGTGTGGTGCTCCTTACATATATTTATAAAGGGAACAAGCCGCTCGTCGATTTTGCGCAGCTCGGCCTGATACTCTTCATTGGTATATTCCAGTTGTTTGAAGGTTCGTGCGGGGTCTACATAGTTTCCCGGGTTGATGCGCACCTTTTCGCAATAGCGTGCCGCCACGTCGGCCACGTTGGCGTTGAAGTGAACATCGGCCACCAGGGGAACATTGATGCCCCGTGCCTTCAGCGCTTCGCTGATGTTGCGCATGTTTTCAGCTTCGCGTGTGCCCTGGGTGGTGAGTCGAACCAGTTCGCCCCCCGCCTGAACAATGCGCATGGCCTGTGCCACACAAGCTTCGGTGTCGTTGGTGTTGGTGGTAGTCATCGACTGTATGCGTATGGGGTTGTCGCCCCCGATGCCTATGTTGCCCACACGAGCCACACTGCTAATTCGTCTTATATTCATATTTGATTTCTGCTAAGTCGCGGTTTGCTTTTTCAATCTTCTTGCTCAGTGAAGCTTTGTATTCGGCCAGTCTGCTTGCTATGAGCGTGTCGCCCAGGGCCAGCATCTCTGTGGCAAGGATGGCAGCGTTCAGGGCTCCGTTCACCCCCACCGTGGCCACGGGAATGCCCGGCGGCATCTGCACGATGGAGAGCAGCGAGTCGAGCCCGTCGAGCATTCCCTTGATGGGAACACCAATCACGGGCAGTGTGGTGTTGGCAGCGATAACCCCAGGCAAGGCGGCAGCCATGCCTGCGGCAGCTATAATCACTTTGATGCCTCGCCCTTCGGCACTCACGGCAAAGCGTTCAACGGTTTGGGGTGTGCGGTGTGCCGAGAGGGCATTCACTTCGAATGGAATCTGCATGTCGTTCAAGAACTGACAAGCTTTTTCCATAACGGGCAGGTCGCTGGTGCTGCCCATGATAACGCTAACAATTGCTTTCATATTCTGATTACTCTGATTCCTCCGATAATTAGAAAAAAAGAACAACAAACAGTGCACTGCAAAAGCCGAGCAAGAAACCTGACACCACCTGCGACAGCGTATGCTGCCGGAGAATCATGCGGGCAGAGCCCACCACACCTGCCAGCAGAATAACCAGGCACAGCCACCAGATGGGGTTGAAGAAGAAGAATACCGAGAAGGCGATGAGTGCTCCGGCCACTCCGCCGATGGCTGCCGAGTGAGTGGAAATCTTCCACCACACGTTGATGAGGGCGCAAAGCACCTGAATCATCAGTGCCGAGAGCAGGATGCTTCCCATGAAATGAGGCATGCGCAGCGCGTTCATCACATAGTAGCAGGTGAAATAGCACAGGATGGAAATGATGTAGGGCACCATGCGCCGTTCCTTTCTTCCTAATTCCATGAGGTTCCATCCCTGATAGCGCCGGTAGAGGCGGATGAGCATGGTTGGGAACAAGATGGTGAACAGGTAAACCATGAACAGCACGTTCAGCTGGTAGCTCCAAGGCAGGTAGCGCAGGTTGCTGAAGAGAAAAAGGATGATGAGCCCCGACAGCGCCAGATAGAACGGGTTGAACAGTATGCTCACCAGTTTGGCCGTCCAGATGATTTTCTTCTCGTAGTTCATGTGCATCTTCATCTTACTGTTTTCTGAGTCTTGCCACGGGTATTCCCATTTGTTCGCGGTATTTGGCCACGGTGCGGCGGGCAATGGGGAATCCCTTGTTGGCCATCGCCCGGGTGAGCGCTTCGTCGCTCAGCGGTTTCTTTTTGTCTTCACTGTCGATAACCTCGTGCAGTGCCACTTTTATTTTACGGGTAGACATTTCCTCGCCGTCTTCGGTCACGTAGGCATCAGAGAAGAAGTGGCGCAGGGGGAAGGTTCCCCATCGTGTTTGTGCATACTTCACGTTAGAAACGCGCGAAACGGTAGAAATGTCGAGCCCTGTTTTGTCGGCAATGTCTTTGAGAATCATTGGCCGCAGGTCGGCCTCGTCGCCATCTTGGAAGAACCGGCGTTGCCAGTCGATGATGGCTTTCATGGTGATGAAGAGCGTGTGGCGGCGTTGTTTCACCGCTTCTATGAACCCCTGAGCCCTGTCAACCTTTTCCTTGGCATAGAGCAGTGCCTCTTTGGTTTGTCGGTTCAGTCCCTTTTTGTTGTTCTTGTAGGCGTTGACCATTTCGCTGAACGATGGCGACACCTTCAGTTCCGGAATGCGCCCGTTGTTGAGGGCGAAGGTGATGGTACCGTCGTCGGCGGTGTCGATGATGAAGTCGGGTGTTATTTGCTGGATGTTTCGCCCTTGCGTTTCGCCCAGTGCCGCCCCCGGTTTGGGGTTGAGGCGGTGCACCTCTTGCTGCAGCTGTTCAAGCTGAAAGTCGGAAAGGTTCATGCAGTTTTGAATTTTCCGCCAGTGTTTTTTGATGAACAGGTCGAAGTGTTTGTTGACAACCTCTTTGAGCAGTTGTGTGGTGGCATGGTCTTTTTCGGGTTCGGTTTCCTGTTTCCTCTCTAATTGCAGCAGCAGGCACTCCTGCAGGTTGCGTGCGCCAATGCCGGCGGGGTCGAAGCTCTGCAGCATTTTCAGCAGGCGTTGCAGTTCGTCGGCAGTAACATTTATATTATGGTATATGGCCAGTTCGTCGGCAATGCTCTCCAAGTCTTTCCGCAGGTAGCCGTCGTCGTCGAGCGACCCGATGAGGTATTCCATCACCTCGCGTTCCAGGTCGGTGAGGTTTTCTTCTCCCATCTGTTCCTTCAGCTTGTCGTAGAACGAGACAATGTCGCCATACGTTATCTCTTCGTAGTCGGCATCGGTTTGCGGGCTGTTGGCATAGTAGGTGTCGGGCATCTCGTCGTCGCGCCCAATGTTGGCCAGGGCCGAATCGAGAGCGTCCTCCCTTTCTTCGCGTTCGGTTTGTTCTTCAAAGGTTTCGTTGTCGTGGCTTTCCTCCTGCTCGTTGTAGAGGGTATCGTCGGGGGCAGCCGTTTCGAGTGCAGGATTGTCGTCGAGCTCGGCATTCACACTCTCTTCAAATTCGGTGAGCGGCATTTCGAGCAATTTCACTTGCAGCATTTGTTGTTGCGAAAGGCGCTGCAAGAGTTTCTGTTCCTGCTGTTGGGTTTGTATGAGTTTCATTTTGTTGTTCTAAAAGACTAATGAAAGTATTCTTTCAGTTGTGCAGCGAGCGAGGCCAGCTTTCGCGGACTGTCGTTGCCATATCGGTTCCATATTTGCTGGCAGGGCAGGAGCAAGGGCGAAATCATCAGGTCGCCCCGGTTCAGGTAGGGGTCGCAGAACTGGAACACATCCATCACCTCGCACACGGTGGCAGGCTGCTGCTTGATGAGCTTTGCCAGTTCCTGCACCTCGGGCGTTTCCGTTACCATGGTGAGCGGGGTGAGGCGGAAGTACTGGTCGAGAATGAGAATGAGCATCACCGGTGTGAGCTTGGCGTAGGGCGAACCTTGCAGCGCCGTGATGGGCTTGAAGTCGCGTTCGAAGGTTTCCTGCAGTTCCACCCCCTCGTAGAATGCCCCCGCGCTGCCATATCCCAGCCGTTGGCGCAACAGCTTCACCCCCCGGCTCAGCCGTTTGGGGGAGTGGGCATAGGTGTTCCACAATCGTTGCATGCGCGGGGTGTCGATGCTGCGCAACCGGAACATCTGTTCGTAGAGCACCTGCGGGGGAATGTGCAGTTCCATACTCACATCTACCAAAGCCCGCGAGTAGAGGGGCTTCACACCGACAGGCTCCCGAAGGTATAGTTGAATGAGCAGCAGCCAGTATTCGTCGTTCCAAAGATGATGATTAGCCATTGCGTTTTCTCCTTATTCTATTTTCATGCAAAAATACACAGAATTCTTTTAACCTACAAGTTTTCATTTGCTTTTTCGTTCATTAATTAAAAATAATTCTCTACCTTTGCAGCCAAATAGAAGGTGCTACGAGATTCTGCATGGGCACGACCACATTGAAGCCCCAATTTTGGTCATGCGATGACCAAGGGCTGGTCGCCCGATGACCAAAGGCTGGTCACCCGCTGACCAAGGGCTGGTCACCCGATGACCAAAGGCTGGTCACCTGATGACCAAGGGCTGGTCATCAGCCGACCAAGCGTTGGTCACTACAGTAGTTCTACCCTCACAATATCTCGCAAGACATAATAGAACAATACAAAACTATGGCATACAAAAGAATAACGGCAGCCGAGGCTGCCGAGATGATACACGATGGCGACATGCTCGCCCTTTCGGGCTTCACCCCCAACGGCAATCCGAAAGCTATTTTCCGCGAGCTCTCGAAACGGGCCGTGCGGTTGCACGAGCAGGGCGAAGAGTTTGGCGTGGGCATTCTAACCGGTGCATCGAGCTGTCAGAGTGTTGAGGGCGACATGGCTGCGGCGCATGCCCTGCGCTTCCGGGCTCCTTTCTCTACGAACAAAGACTTCCGCACACACACCAACTTGGGTGAGGTTGATTACGAAGACATGCACCTGGGGCACATGGCCGAGCGGCTGCGCCGTGGCTTCTATGGCGAGGTGGACTGGGCCATTGTGGAGGTGAGCGACATGGAAGAGGGCCCCGACGAGTGCAAGGCATTCCTTACATCGGCCGGAGGCATCGTAACCACCATTGTGCGGTTGGCCAAGCGCATCATCATTGAGCACAACCAGTTTCACAAACCTTGTTCGCGATTCCTCCACGACACATGGGAGCCGCGCGAGGTTTGGGACTGCCGCGAGGTGATGGACATCCATTCGCCCTACGACCGCATCGGCAAAGACTATGTGAGCATCGACCCCCGCAAGATTGTGGGAGTGATAGAGAGCAACATTCCCGAAGAGGCCCGCGCCTTCAAAGACCCCGATCAGGAAATCATGCAGATTGGCATGAACGTGGCCGACCTGCTTGCCAACGACATGAAGGCGGGCCGCATTCCCTCGCAGTTCCTGCCCATTCAGAGTGGTGTGGGCACCACGGGCAATGCCGTGCTCAAGGCTTTGGGCACCAGCAAGCTCATTCCCCGTTTTAATGTTTATAGCGAGGTGGTGCAGGATGCTGCCATCAACTATATGCTGGAAGGGCGTATCGGCTTTGCCTCGGCCACAGCCATGACGGTTACCAACGAAGCCCTGCACAGGGTTTACGACAACATCGACTATTTCTCCAAGCACCTCACCATCCGGCAGAGCGAGATTGCCAACTCGCCCGAGGTGATTCGCCGCTTGGGGGTGATAGCCATCAACACGCCGCTGGAGTGCGACATCTATGGCAACGAGAACTCCAGCCATGTGTGCGGGTCGGCCTTGATGAACGGCATCGGCGGGTCGTGCGACTACGAGCGCAACGGCTACATCTCTATCTTCACCACGCCATCCACTGCCAAGGGTGGGAAGATTTCGGCCATTGTGCCCATGTGCTGCCATGTTGACTCCACCGAACACGATGTAGACATCATTGCCACCGAACAGGGCATTGCCGACCTTCGCGGCAAGGGACCCGTGCGCCGTGCACAGGAGATTATCGAGAACTGTGCCCACCCCGACTACCGTCCGCTCTTGCGCGACTACCTGCGCCACATCGCTCCCATGGGGCACGAACCGCAGCACATGCGGGCCGCCCTTGCTTTCCACGATACTTTTTTGAGGAAGGGCGACATGCGGCTCACCGACTTCAGCGAGTATGTGTAGTCAAAAGCCCCAATGGGGCGACATAATTACAGGCAGGCGCTGAAACCCCGAGGAGGTTTCAGCGCCTGCCTGCAATTTTGTTGTCCCTTCGGGACTACACAACCTGCCTATATTCTATCTTTATTTGACCGTCACTTTGTTGCCATTCTGGATATAGATACCGGGCTTCAGCGTTTCGGTGCTTCCCACCTCGCGACCTTGCAGGTCGTAGACAGTTTGCTTTCTGTTTTCTTCATGCTGTTTCAGGAGGGTGGTTTCGTCGATGCCCTGCGTAACGCCAGTGAACGAGAGCTGGAAGTTGTCGAAGCACGTCCAGTCGTCGGCCACATGCTTTTTGCTTCTGATGCCCAGTCGCATGTCGCCGCCGGGGAACATGAACCTCAGTTGGTTGTTGTATTGTCCGTAGCGGTTAAAGGCTTGGTCGGCCGTGGCCACATTGTCGGGATAGGTATAAGGCGAGCCGGTGTAGCTGGGTTCCGAGTAGAGACTCACGAGCGGTTTCGAGCTCACCCCCTCTACATACATTTCAGCATTCTGCTGCTGACCGCTGGTTCCGTAGTTGGCCAGCGCCACCGTTTTGCTTCCGTCGCGATAGAAGGCCTGCACGCTGTAGATGTATTGTCCGGCCGGCATGTTGGGAAGCACCTGGTAGAAGTCGAACGTTTTGTTGAACTGTTCGGCCACCTCTCCGTTGGCCGCCGAGAACGATGTTCCTTCCCATCCCGAAGCCCCCTGACTGAAGTCGGCATTCTCGATGAGCGACGTGAGGTTGGTGGGCACCCCTGCTTCCACCTGTTCAATGAGGAAGGTTCTGTAAGCATCGCCCGACGTTTGAAGTGCTGCGAGTGCCTGTTGCATGGTCTGTTCTTCCTGTTCGAAGGTCCCGCTCTCGTTGAGTGCCCGTTCGGCCAGTGTGATGGCTTCGCCGATGGCTGCCGACTGCGAATTGGCATAGTATTGGCGAGCCTGTGGAAGCAGCAGCTGCACCTGTTCCCATGTTTTCAGGTAGTTATATTCGCGTTCGGTGAGTTTCAGGAACGAGCCGTGCTGTGCCTGCACGCTTCCCTGGATGAGTTGTTTGTTGGTGGGGTTGAGGCAATGCTCGTCTAAGTCCATGAACTTATATCCGCGGCTGCTGCCATAGTTCATCCACGCCACCTTCCAGCGTTTGCTGCCGATGGGTCGGAACACGCTTGCCGCCTCAATGCCCTGTCCGCCTTCGTAGATGTCGAACTCGGGCACGATGGTCCACTGGCAGGTGCCGGTGGTTTTGTCGGTGGGCACCAGCTGTGTGGCCGTGGCCTGATAGAGGTGGAATTTCCCTTCCCATTTATAGATCATCACATACTGTTTGTCTACCGCGTTCCACACGATGTCGGCATCAATCACGTCGTAGCCCGGGTCGAAGAGCAGCTGCGGTTTGGTGAGCACGTTCAGCTCCTCGTCGAGCAGTTGGTAGTAGATGCGGTGACGGTCGGGGAATCCCACCGAGTAGTAGGCCATGTATTTCTGTGTAACGGGGTCGAAGATTACCTGCGGAGCCCATGCTGCCTGCATGTCATCTTTGTTGGTGAGTCCGAGTGCCTGCATGTTCTCGTCGCTTTCGAGGTCTATCTTCATCACCTTGTCCCAGTGCACCAGGTCGTTCGAGCGCATGAAGTCCATGATGTGGTTGCTGGTCCATCCGAGCCGCGAAGTCATGTCTGTTCCCGCCAGCATGAACTGTCCGTTTTGCATGCGCAGCACAAAGGCGTCGCGCATGCCGCCGGTGGTGGTAATCTTTTTGGTGTCGAACACCTCGGCCCCGCCCAGCAGGTCGGTCCACACCTGTCCGTATCGGCTCAGGGCATAGTTGGTGATTTCGGCCGAAGCATTCATGTGTGCATACAGATAGCCATACTTGTCGCTGTCTTCCTGTTCATAGAGTGCAGCATCCTCCGGTTTCTCTTCGGCAGCCACGTTGGTTACGTTGATGCGGAAGATGTTGAGTGAGAAGGCCGGAATGTCGAGCGACTGCACCGAAGAGAGTGTTTCTTCGGGTTGCGGAGCCACGCGGTTGGGGTTGGCCATGTTGTTTTCGGCGGTTCCGGCCGTGGCTGCGAGGCGCACCACTGTTCCGTCGGTGGCTGTCATGTTGGTGAGGTTCAGTTGCAGGGTCTGTGCCGTTTTGGTTGGGTTCACCACTTTCAGAATCATCTGTTGTTCAGCCTCGTCGAGCTGAACGCTCTGGTAGAGCAGCTGTTCCGAAGGCAGCGAGGTGGTGTGAATGAGAGCTCCGTCGAGATAGCACGTCACCGTTTGTCCGTCAACGTTCACCGTCACGTTATACCACTTGTTGGCTTCGATGCTGCCCGGCGCCGTTGCCAGTGTGGTCTTCACTCCGTCTTTGCACAGTTCAATGCCATGCTGTGTGTTGTTCCATCCGCCCAGGTTCCACCAGGCATAGTTGTTGGCATCCTTATAATAAAATATAATCAGGAATCCCTCACCGCCGTTTCGTTTGCGTGCTTTCATGCTGAGCGAGTAGGAGGGTTCTTCTATCACCGTGTTGTTGATGGTGGTGCAGTTGGTTTGCGTGCTGTTTTGTTGTTTCACGCCATTGCTCACCACCCAGGTTCCCGTTCCGTTGGTCCATCCGCTGTTGGCCGAGAAGTCGTCGCTGATGAGCGTGTTTCCCGTTCCGCCTGTAACGGCAACATCGTCGAAGTCGACCGTGGTTCCCCACGAGCCCATGCCAATGCGTGTGGAATTGGTGATGGTGTTGCCCGTCTCGGTCCAGAGCAGGTTCTGGTGCCCCAGGTTGTTGGGCAGCAGTTGTTGCACATAATACGAAGGTGTAACAAAGTTCTTGGCACAGTTGAAGTGAATCATGTCGTAGGGCCAGCGGGGGTCGCTTTCGTGCATGAAGATGGGAGCGAACGACGACATCCGGCAAACGTCGGAGTTTCGTTCCATGCCGAGCATGTAAACAGCCTCGCCCAGGGCACTGTTCATGTTTCCGTAGGTTCCGTAGGTCCCTGCTTCGTTGGCCGCATACTCTCCGTTGTAGACGCCGATGGCGCGGTTGTAGGAGTCATACTTATGGTAGTTCGAGCGCATCCAGGTGTTGCTGCGGTAGTAGTGTTCGTCGACCAGTTCCACGGGGTAGTCGTTTCGCCACGACGGGTTGTCGGTTCCCCACGCCTCCACGTTGCCGATGGTGATGATTTCGGGATATTTCTCTTTGATGGCCTTGTAGAACATGTAGTAGCGTTCGGCATAATCCTGGCTTTGCTGTGAGGCATTGGCCTGATAGTTTTCGTTACCAATTTCCACGAACTTGATGCCGTAAGGTTCGGCGTGTCCGTTGGCAATGCGCTTGGCTCCCCAGTAGGTGGAAGCATCGCCGTTGGCATATTCAATGGCGTCGAGGGTGCTCTGCACCAGCGTGTCGAGGTTTTGCAGCGGAATGGTGTAACCATGTCCCAGTCCCACGTTCACCACATACATGGGTGCCGCCCCCAGGTCTTCGCACAGTTGCAGATATTCGTCGTAGCCCAGTCCGTCGCTCGAGCGGTAGCCCCAGTTTACGTTCTGGTGCCCATTGCGCTGTTCAATGGGGCCGATGGTTTTCTTCCATTGGAAGGCGTTCTGGTAGCCGTCGGTGCCCTCCACATAGCATCCACCCGGGAATCTCAGAAAGGTGGGCTTGGTATCGGCCAGCAGCTGGGCCAGGTCGGGCCGCATGCCATTCTTGCGTCCCTTCCAGGTGTAGGGGAAGAGCGACACCACGTCAATCCAGAGTTGGCCGGCATTGCTGGTGAGCAGGCAGAACCGTCCCTTGTCGGCAGAGGCCGTAGCCTTGATGGTGGCCGTGAGCTTGGTCCATTCGCCCACCTTCACCTCTCCCTGAAGCGTGGCCTCTCCGCAGTTTGTTTTTCCGTCGGCCGACTGCAGTCGTGCAATCAGGTTGCCTGTGTATCCGGTGTTGCTGCCCTTTGCCCAGAGCGAGAGCGTGTAGGTGGAGTCGGTTTCAAACTTCATGCCCCAGAAACCTGCGTTGGCAATGCCCTGCAGTGGTGTGCCGGTGGTGGTGGTTGTCATCACGGCACATTTCTCCTGCACGTTGTTGAGCAGCGCCTCGCCGGTGAGCTGCAGCTTGGCCCCGAAGATGGGAGTCCAGAATTCGGGCACGGTGTTTTGCGTGTAGGTGATGTCGTCTTCAAACGAGCGGTTGCGTATGAGTTCGGCATAGAGGCCGCCGTCGCCGGCGTGGTTGATTTCCTCAAAGAAGAGTCCATACTGGTAAGGACTCGTGAGCGGTCCGCGCTTCTTGGCATCGATGTTCATCGTCACCTGTGCGGCGGCAGGCAGTGCCAGTGCTGTGAGCACCAGTGCAAGCAGCCCGCGGTTGCGTAAGGTCTTGTTCAGTTTTATCATTTGTTATTACGGTTTTCTGGTTATAGGTGGGTTCTATAAATTAGCTTTTCTTTTGTTTCACCTTAAATCGGTCGAATCCCTCTCCGTACACACCGATAACGGCGCTTTGCGAAACGAAGGCCTCGGGGTCAATGGCGTTGATGAGTTCGAAAATCTTTGCGCTTTCGTTCTGTTTGGCCAGCACGAAGAGCATTTTCACCTCTTTGCCCGAATAGAAGCCATGAGCGTCTATGACGGTGCATCCGCGGTGTGGGTCGAGGTTGATGCGGCTGCCAATCTCTTTGTATTTGTCGGAGATGATGAAGAACTGCACGCTTCGGCGCAGGCTGTTCACCACCTGGTCTACGCAGAAGGCCGAAATGTAGAGCACCACATAGCCATAGATGACGCGTTCCCAGTCTTTCAGTACGAAGTAAGAAGATGAAATGATGATGAGGTCGCAGATGAGAATGATGCGGCCGAGCGAGATGTCGCGGTATTTGTTCACGATGGCCGCCACAATGTCGGTGCCGCCCGTAGAGCCGTTGGAGCTGAGCCCCAGTCCCACGCCCGTTCCGCAGAACACAGCCCCCAGCACCGCCGCCATGAACGGCTGGTCGTGAAGCAGGTGCAGCGAAGCCGTGTGCTCGCGTGTGAGCGAGAGCGACACGGTGAGCACGATAACGGCATACACCGTTTTCACACAAAACTTCCATCCCAGAATGCGCAGTGCCATCACCAGCAGCACGGCATTGATAACAAAGTAGCTCAGCTGTGCCGGAATGTGCATGGGGCTCCATTCCAGAATGGAGGAGATACCCGGCACGCCGCCGGTGGTGATGTTGTTGGGGAGCAGAAACACCGACCAGCCTATGCAGTAGCTGAGCATGGCCACGGTAATCATCATGTAGTCGCGCGCTTCGCGCATGACTGCCTTTCGGTTTATTCTTTCTTTGATGTCCATAAAAAGTAATTAAACAGTTTGCAAAGGTATGAAATATTCCCAATAGTGCAAAAATGTGAAGCAGGAAAAATTAAGCAGCTTCAGTTAATTAATTATTGGTGTCCGGTAAAAATCTGTACTACTCACTACAAATCCATTGATGTGAAATATTTCTGGCGATTATTACAACAGAGAGGCTAAGAAACTGACGGACGCTGAAAGCGTCCACTTTCAGTAACCGGGGGAACGGACGCTGAAAGCGTCCACTCTCAGTAACCGGGGGTACGAGCGTAGCGAGCACCCCCGGACTGTGGTCTCTAACAAGTGCA
>CACXFT010000024.1 GCA_902767045.1 uncultured Prevotellaceae bacterium
CATTTAGCGAAGCGACTCATTTAGCGAAGCGACTCATTTAGCGAAGCGACTCATTTAGCGAAGCGACTCATTTAGCGAAGCGCCGGACTACGTCCGCATGTCGGCCCCCCACATCATTTTATCGCGCAGGGTGGAGAAGTATTTCTTGTTTAACCGCTTCACCACCTTCACCTTGTAGGGGGCTTTGCGGATAACCACCCTGGTGCCCTGCTCCATTTTTACGGCCCTGCCGTCTACAGCAACGAGGAAGTTGTGGGAACGGCTCTCCACCTCTATTTCAATCACCGAATCGTCTTTGACCACGATGGGACGGATGTTGAGGGAATGGGGTGCCACCGGGGTTAAGCAGAGTATACCGGTTTGCGGAACCATGATGGGGCCGCCGTTGGAGAGGTTGTAGGCCGTGGAGCCAGTGGGAGTGGAAACGATGAGCCCGTCGGCACGATAGGTGACCAGATACTCACCGTTGATGAGGGTGCGAATGGAAATCATGGAAGCGGTGTCGCGCTTGAGCACAGCTATATCGTTCACCGCACAGCCGGCATCGCACATAATCACGGCATGCTCTTCGATGGAATAGTCGCCCGTGGAAAGGGCATGAAAGGCCTGCTCTATCTCTTGTGGCTGCACATCGGCCAAGAATCCCAGCCGACCCATGTTCACCCCAATGATGGGAATGCCCTTGCTGCCCACCCTGGCGGCAGCCTTCAGAAAGGTGCCGTCGCCTCCCATCGACACGGCAAAGTCGGCCTGAAAGTCGTCGCCATCGAAAATGGTGATGCCATCCGTACCCGTTTGAGCAGAAGACAGGTTGAAACCACATTCGCGGGTGAGGAAACGATAAAACGGACGGTCGATGCTGATGGCGGCTCCCTGCTTGAGCAGGAAATTGAAGAGCCGCTGCACCGAGGCCGACTTCTTGGGCTGGTATTCATTGCCGAAAACGGCAAAGCGAAGATGAGCTTGTGACATTGTTGAAACCATGGATTGTTTTGCAGGCAAAAGTACAAAAAAAAAAGAGATTATAACCTTTAGGTGTAAAAAAAGTAAACTGCACACGGCTCATTTCATAATAAATTTGTACTTTTGCAGGCAGAATGTAATATTATTCGTTTCACCAAATCACAATAAAACATTAAAAGCAGTGAAATTCGGATTGATTGGTTTGTGCATGGACTTGAAGTCGATGCTCAGTGGAAGCGCAAAAGGACTGAAGCGCTACAAAGGAACCTATACGCATGGCGAAGCCTGGTTCACCTATCGCGAAGGAGAGGAAGAAAACGCATACGAGGGCGACTTCGTATACAGGCACGACTATACGGAGTATGGCCACGAGGCTTATACCTATGTGAAAGGAAAATTCAAGAACGACCACAAAAACGGTATCTGGAAGTTCCAACACAAAGACAATGGCGGACTGGTGAAGGCACGCATCGGTTACAGCGACGGTATTGTAGACGGCCCCTACGAAATGGTGCGACTGAGCAACGACGGACTGTTTGGACTGCTGCCCAAGAAAACTCACCAGCTGGCACTACACCTGACAAGCGGTGTGCCCGTTGGCGACATTGACGGTTTTTCGCGCTACCAGACTTTCCATGCCCACTGCGACCAGGCCGGATTCCCCGACGGAACATGGACGCTGGTGGATGCCGATGAAGACAAGAGCACTTCCTACACCGAGGTATGGGAGCACGGCGTGCTGCGCGAGTCGTTCTACACCGATGCCCTTTCGGGTCGAAAGATTACATGCGACGAACGCATCCGCAAAGTGATTGAACGCATAGTGCAACACTACACCTATGGGTTGGAGCGCCGCATTGAGAAGGGTAGCAACTTCTGGCGCGGACGCATCCATACCTTCAAGGGCGGGAAATAACTTTCACCTTATTTATATATAACGCGCGTGCGCGTGGCACCATTGTTGAGATACTGCTTCACAACATAGGTGCCACGCGCAGGTTTTGTTATGCGCACTCCACTGAGTGTGTAGTATTCACAGCGGCCAGCCCGCTCAACGGCAGCCAGCTTCTCACTTTCAACAGACGAGAGCACACCCTCGAAAGAAAGCAGCTCGAAGGGATAGGTGACAGTCTGTGGCACTGCGGAAGCAAGCTTGCCCGTGGTTTCGTTGACCGTGAGGGCATAGCCCGATGAATTGACGATGGCATAATACTGAACACCGGCAGCCTTCTCTACATGGAACGGAGCCGAGCGGGGTTTGCGGGAACTGATGGAGAATCCTTGCGAGAGATATAAATCGTTGGCGGCAGACTGCACAAAGAAACTGCCATCTTCGCCACGTTCGGCAATGCGCCACACCAGCGAGTCTACGAGTGCCACGGCGTCAGCATCTTTCAGCACGGGCATGCCGCTGCCGGGCAAACAGAAATAGAGGCCGGTGTCGCGATGGCGAATGAGATAGAGTCCTTCTTCGATGGGATAGGGACTCAAGGAAGAGCGCGTGGTGACATCGTAGGTGTAGCTGCCGGTTTCGCCATTGATGGTGTAATTGACCGTGAACACTCCCGTGGTGTCGATACTGGCAAAGGTGAGCTGCGGGGTGGTTTCGCCGGTGCTCCACTGGAACGAAGAGGTTGATGCCAACGATGCCGGCAAATATGGACCGATGACCACGCGGTCGCCCTCATTCACATAAACCGGTTCGGAATATTCGGTGCGCGAGCCGTTGACGGTGATGTCTTGACGGGTGTTCTTCACTTTGATGTGGAAGCCCACCGATGTGCGGGCTCCACCCTGGTTAATGAAGGTGCCCACGAAGGTGGTGTCGTTCTTAATGGGGCCTGTGGCAATGGAGGCCGTGGTGCGCCCGTTGCTCCAAGAGTAGGTTCCGTAGCCGCCGTTGCCATCGAGCTTGAGCGTAAGGCTCTCGCCATAGAGAATGGTGAGGGTGGTATCGTTCAGCGTGGTGGAGCCATATACGATGGAGGGTGTAACGGCAGAGGGCTGACAGTCGCCATCTACTGCGATGGCAAACATCTGTTCGCTCTTCACGCCTTGGGTGTTGGTATAGACGACCCGATAGATGCAACTGCTGTCGGTGGCAACGGTGATGTCGCGTGTGGTTTCGCCCGTAGACCAAAGCCAGTTGCCCGAATCGGTTTCGCCCTCGGGCAGCTGGGGCATCAGCTTCACGGTTTTTCCTTTGGGCAAGCAGGTTTTGTTGTTGGTTTGATAGGTGTTTACCAGTCCACCCAGCTCGTTGTGTGAGAACACCCGTCCGTTGATGTTGCCGAGTGTGTTCTCTACCGAGTAGCTGGGTATGAGCGTTGCGTTGAGTGCCTCGCTATATTCCATCTTTCCTGTGAGTTCGGTAGGCACCTCAGAGGCAGGCCGGAGCTGCACGTCGCGGGTGTTCATGAGCACGGAGTAGCCTAAGTGGTCGTAGCCGCCGCTGGTGCTGCCCTGTCCGCCGGCATCAATGCCCATCTGTTCATACGACTGTTCCGAGAAAGGCATTGTCACTCCCTTCACTCCCTCATAAATGCCGATAACGGTTCCCCAATAGGGCCGCATCTGTGCGCCCAGTGCCGGTTCGGTCATGAGCCAGGCGCGCGAGTCGGAGTAATAATATCCGCTGCTGGCATAGTGGTAGTTGGTCCAGGGCAGGTTCTGCACACTCTGGGTTTGTGCTGCCACATATTCGATGCCTGCTGCCAGGCGATGGTTCATATAGGCAAAGAGGTCGTCGCCTTGGTTCCATCCCACCTTGGCAATGTCGATGGCCAGACCGAGCGCCATGGCAGAGTGCCCAGTGTCGCGACCGCTCTCGTTCATTTGTCCGAGCTGTCCGTAGGCTCCGGTTTCCAATTCAGAGTCGGCAACCGTCACCACAAGATTGCCCAAGAACTCGGTGAGCCCGTCGTTCTTGATGGGATTATCGGTGCGCGGGTGGCGGAATGTTCCCACCTGATCGTATTTAAAATAAGACATGCCCTGATTGTAGATGAACACATCGTCGCAGAGGATGCCGATGCTGATGACACAGAGCGCGTTGCACAGTCCCCAGTTGCTCCAGTAGTGGCCGGGGGCCTGCCACCACTTGCCGCTGTTCTCCCAGGTTCCGTTGCGGTAGCGCAAGAATCCGATGGCCTTGGGGTACCAAAGGTCGAGCATCCATCGTTTGAACTTCTCGAAGTTGGCGGGAGTCCAACCTTCGTAGTCGCGCATCAGCTCGGCCGCCTGTGCAAACTCATAACCATAGAGTCCCACGGCCAGGCACTGGTCGGAGTTGCCGGTAATGTTCTTGGTGGTGTTGGCCCATGCCATGAGAATGCGCACGGCATTGTCGGCACAGGCGGTGTTTCCCTCAATTTTCCAGCGCAGCGCATTTTGGTAGGCCATGGTTGCTCCGCGGGCTGCATTGATGTAGTTTTCGCCCGAGCCGCCCCCGCGCACAATGGTTGCCACGGGCGAACTGGTGGCGGTGGGTTGGGCGTATGCAGCATTTTTCAACACGTTATAGGCCTGCACTACCTTGGTGTTGCCGGCATCCAGTTGCGCCTTCACACGGTCAAAGTCTTCTTGGGTATGCAGACCGCCCGGGTGACGGAAGCCACGGTTGGTGGAATAGGCATCGGATGCGGGTGTGCCCTGTGCCTGTGCAGGGCACACACTAACGAAAAGCAACATCAGCAAAGCTGTTGCCAAACGGTTCATCTTCATAGCAGTCAAAAAAGTCTTAAGTTTGTGTCAGTTCTTCTTTGTTCATCTGCCGCTGCGAATGCCCATGCGGGCCTCAACCACGTTCACCACATAGTCGCCAAGCTTCTCGCACTCGTTGATGAGGTCGATGTAGATGGTTCCTTCGGCATAGGTGTATTCGTGGTTGTTCACATCCACAATGTTCTGTGCCTTCAGCTGGTTGCGGTAGTTGTTGATTTCGTTCTCGATGTTGAACGTGCGGTTCACATCGTAGCTGTCTTTGCGTCCGCCCATCAGCTGGTTCATCTGCGTGAGGGCATTGTCGGTGAGCCCCATCATCTGGTGCAGGTGACCATACTGTTTTTCGTTGAAGTGGTCTTTCTTGTCGCTGAACTTGCGGTTGATGGTTCGTGCCATGTTGAAGCACGAATCGCCGATGCTCTCCAGCTCGCTCACCTCACGTAGCATGGCGCGAATCTTTGCCTTGGTATCATCAGAGAGGTGGGCATCGCTCACGCTCTCTAAGTAATTGGCAATCTCCAGTTCCATATTGTCGGAGATGCTTTCGTATTTCTCGATGCGGGTGAAAAGCTTGGTGAACTCTGCCTCGAGGCTCTTGCCCTTGTTCGACTTCGACGAAGAAAGGTTGAGCAAATCTTGCACCATGCCGAACATGCGCTGCATGCGTTCGCCAAAGGCACGAATCTCTTTCTGTGCTTCGAGCACCGAGAGTTCGGGAGTTTTCATGAAACCGGCAGTGATGAAGTGCAGGCGGAAGTCTTCTTCTTCGTCCACCTTCTTGGGTTTGATAACCCAGCACACGAACTTCTCGATCTGCGGGATGAACCAGATGAGGATGCCGGCATTGATCACGTTGAAGCAGGTGTGGAAGGCTGCCAGAATGAAGGTGAGCTTATCGTTGCCGTTCATGTGCTGCATGTCTTTACCCATCAGTCCGCCCACATAGTCAACAATGCTGATGACTCCGTCGATGAAGGTATGGAAGACAACGAGAATCCACAGCACGCCAAACACATTGAAGAACATGTGGGCCAGGGCTGCACGGCGGGCCTGCGCATTGGCCGACATGGCTGCCAGGTTGGAGGTGACGGTGGTTCCGATGTTCTCACCCAACACCAGAGCTACTCCCTGATAGATGGGCATGGCTCCCGTGGCGCAGAGCAGCATGGTGATGGCCATCACAGCGGCACTCGACTGCACACAGAAGGTCATCACGCCACCCAGCAACAGGAAGATGATGGTGGTGAGGAACGAATTGGGGTCGAAGCTCTTGAAGAAGTTCACCACGGCGGCATTATGTCCGAGGTCCATCTCCATGCCGGTGGCCTTCAGCGTGGTGAGGCCGAGCAGCAGGAATGCCAAACCGAAGAGGAAGTCGCCGATGTAGCGGTGCTGCTTCATGTAGATGAGAATGATACCAAGGAAGAAGCCCGGGTAAACCAGCACGGAGATGTCGAACGACGTTCCCGCCGCCATAATCCATGCGGTGAGGGTGGTTCCGATGTTGGCACCCATGATTACCGAGATGGCCTGAGCCAGAGTGAGAAGACCGGCGTTGACGAAAGAAACTGTCATCACCGTGGTGGCTGTTGACGACTGTACCGACGCGGTTACAAACATACCCGTGAGCAGGCCTGTGAAACGGTTGGTAGTCATTGCTCCAAGAACATGGCGCAGCTGGGGGCCCGCCATTTTCTGCAGGGCTTCGCTCATTGCCTTCATACCAAATATGAGCAGGGCAAGCGAACCCAACAACTTAAAGATTACCCAAATCGACATATTTAATAAAATTTATAATGTCTAAGACTTTTAGTTTCGGATTTTATGTGTACTTTTGCTCATGAACCTAATCCATCAAGAGCAGATATGAACAAAACCGTACAAATCCGTTGCAAAAATAACAAAAAAAAATTAAACGTAGCAATTGGAAGTAATCTTTCTGAAATTTTTCATCAATTGAACCTTCAAATGGAGCACGGACCCATTGTGGCCAAGGTGAACAACAAGGTGGAAGGACTGCACTACAGGGTGTATCACAATAAAGATGTGGAGTTCCTCGACATGCATTCACCCTCGGGAAGCAGGGCCTACACGCGCACGCTCTTCTTTATATTGTGCAAGGCGGCAAACGACCTCTTCCCGCAGGCCTCGGTGGTTATCGACATTCCGGTGAGCAATGGCTACTACTGCAACGTGAAAATCGGACGCCCCATGACACAACTCGATGCAGAACGACTGCGCACACGCATGCAGCAAATCGTTGATGCCGCCATTCCCATTCACCGGCACGAGGTGCCCACCGAAGAAGCCATTGAGCTGTTTGAACAGGTGAAGGCTGAATCGAAAGTGAAACTGCTGCGCTCGCTCGGAACACTCTACACCACCTACTACGACATCGACGGATATATCGACTACTTCTACGGTGCACTGCTCACCGACACGTCGAAAATCTATCTCTTCGGACTGGAGAAATACTACGACGGACTGCTGCTGCGCATTCCCACACAGAAAGACCCCACACGCCTGGGAGAGATGACCCGGCAGGACAAGATGTTCGAAATATTCAAGGAACACCACCAGTGGCAAGACATCATGAACATTGGAACCGTGGGAGAATTTAATGTGGCCCTGCAAAACGGCTACGCCACCGACATTGTGAACGTGAGCGAGGCACTGCAAGAGAAACGCATCGGACAGATTGCCGACCTCATAGCCTTGCGCCGACCAAGAATGGTGCTCATTGCCGGACCATCGTCGAGCGGAAAAACCACCACCTGTAAAAGGCTCTCGGTGCAACTGCTCACCAACGGCATCAAACCGGTGCAGATTTCACTCGACGACTATTTCGTGGACCGAGAAAAGACTCCGCTCGACGAGAAGGGCGACTACGACTTCGAGAGCATCTATGCACTGAACCTGCCACTGCTTAACGAACAGCTGAACGCGCTCTTCAAGGGAGAAGAGGTGGAACTGCCACGATACGACTTCCCCACGGGCAGAAGCGTGAAGAGCGGAAAACGACTGCGACTGCACGACGACGAGATTCTTGTGGCCGAGGGCATACATGCACTGAACCCCGAACTAACAGCACAGATTCCCGACGAACTGAAGTTCCGCATCTATGCGTCGGCTCTCACCACCATCCTGCTCGACCACCATAACTATATTCCCACCACCGACAACCGTCTGCTCCGGCGCATCATCCGCGACTTCCAGTATCGCGGGTGCTCGGCCGCCGAAACCATCCGGCGCTGGCCCAGCGTGAGGGCGGGCGAAAGCAAATGGATCTTCCCCTATCAGGAGAATGCCGACGTGATGTTCAACACGGCCATGATCTACGAAATGGCAGTGCTCCGAACCTATGTGGAACCCATCCTGGAAATGGTGCCCGAAAACTCGGAACAATACGCCGAAGCTTACCGACTGCGCAAGTTCCTGAAATACTTCACACCCATCCGCTTCGACAAGCTGCCGCCCACATCGCTGCTCAGAGAATTCCTCGGAGGCTCGTCGTTCGAGTATTAAAAACAAAAGAATATATAATGAAAAACTACAATACAACAAACTTCTTGCTTTCTGCACTGCAAGAGCAAAAGCAGATGGAAATGAAAGGCGGCATCTATCACAAAACACAGATAGACCTTACTTATAACTCTAACCACATGGAGGGCAGTCGCCTAACACATGAGCAGACACGCTATATCTTTGAAACCAACACCATTGGAATAACCAATGGTGCGGCGGTAAACGTGAATGACATTATGGAAACAGTGAACCACTTCCGTTGCATCGACTTCATTATTGACCAGGCGAAAGCAATGCTGACAGAAGAAATGATCAAACGACTGCACGGCATTCTGAAGACAAACACTTCCGACAGCCGCAAAGAATGGTTTGCTGTTGGCGACTACAAACGGCTGCCCAATGAGGTGGGCGGTGAAGCTACATGCGAACCGGAACTCGTTCACAACAGCATGACACGCCTCTTGGAAGAATACAACGCAAAGAAATTGCACACGCTGGAAGAAATTATCGACTTTCATGTTCACTTCGAGAAAATTCATCCCTTCCAGGATGGCAACGGACGTGTGGGAAGACTTGTGATGTTTAAGGAATGCCTCAACAGCAACATCGTGCCCTTCATCATCACCGATGAACTGAAGATGTTTTACTATCGCGGTCTGCACGAGTGGGGGCACATCAACGGCTATCTTACAGACACCTGCCTGGCAGCACAAGATGAATATAAAGCGGCTCTCGATTATTTTAGAATCAAGTATTGATTTAAAGAGAAATAATGAATGGCAAAGAACAGTAGTTTTCAAAAAATTACTATATTTGCAACCGAATTGTTCACAAGACATCAAAAAACTGAAATATACAGAAACACTATGGCAGAACCTTTAGAAGTGAAAGAACTGGACCAAGTGGTGGTCAGATTCTCAGGCGACTCCGGCGATGGCATGCAACTCGCCGGCAACATATTCTCAACCATCTCGGCATCGGTGGGCAATGGCATCTCTACCTTCCCCGACTATCCCGCCGACATTCGTGCCCCGCAGGGTTCACTCACAGGGGTGAGCGGCTATCAGGTGCACATCGGCACCGGACGGGTGTACACTCCTGGCGACCGATGCGACGTGCTGGTGGCCATGAACGCGGCAGCACTGAAAACGCAATACAAATTCACCAAACCGCAGGCTACCATCATCATCGACACCGATGCCTTCGGACCCGCCGACCTGAAGAAAGCACAGTTCGACAGCGACGACTACCTGCTTGAAATGGGCATAGACCCCGACCGCGTGGTGGCATGCCCCATGACGAAGATGGTGAAAGACTGTGTGGCTCCACTGGGAATCGATAACAAAATGGCACTGAAGTCGCGCAACATGTTTGCACTGGGCATCGTGTGCTGGCTCTTCAACCGCGACCTGGAACTGGTGTTCTCTTTCCTGCGCAACAAGTTTGCCAAGAAACCGCAGGTGGCAGAGATGAACATTCGCGTGGTGCAGGCGGGATACGACTACGGAAGCAACACGCATGCTTCGGTGCCGGCTACCTATCGCATTGAGTCTACAAACAAGCAACCCGGACGATACATGGACATCACCGGCAACAAAGCCACAGCCTACGGACTGATGGCGGCTGCCGAGAAAGCAGGACTGCAACTGTTCCTGGGCTCCTATCCCATCACGCCGGCTACCGACATCCTGCACGAACTTTCTAAACATAAGTCGATGGGGGTTATCACGGTGCAATGCGAAGACGAAATAAGCGGATGTGCCTCGGCGGTGGGAGCGGCCTTTGCCGGAGCATTGGCAGCCACAAGCACCTCCGGACCTGGCATCTGCCTGAAGAGCGAAGCCATCAACCTGGCAGTCATCGACGAACTGCCCTTGGTGGTCATCGACGTGCAGCGCGGTGGGCCTTCTACCGGACTGCCCACGAAGAGTGAACAGACCGACCTGCTGCAAGCTCTCTACGGACGAAACGGAGAGAGTCCCATGCCGGTGATAGCTGCCACAAGCCCTACCGACTGCTTCGATGCGGCTTACATGGCTTGCAAGATGGCACTCGAGCACCTCACGCCGGTGGTGCTGCTCACCGATGCCTTCATCGCCAACGGCTCGGCAGCATGGCGACTGCCCAAGATGAGCGAACTGCCCGAGATTCATCCGCACTATGCCACTGCCGAACAGAAATATAAATATACACCCTATAAGCGCGACCCGAAGACCAACGTGCGCTACTGGGCCATTCCCGGACAGGAAGGCTTCCAGCATATTCTGGGCGGACTGGAGAAAGACGGTGAGACGGGAGCTATCTCTACCGAACCCGAGAACCACGACCACATGGTGCTGCTGCGCTACGACAAGGTGCAGAAGATTGAAGTGCCCGACTTGGAAGTGGAGGGCGACAAAGACGATGCTGAACTGCTCATCGTTGGCTTCGGCTCTACCTACGGCCACCTCTTCTCGGCCATGCAGGAACTGCGCAAAAAAGGTCACAAGGTGGCTCTGGCACAATTCAAATACATCAATCCGCTGCCGCGCAACACCAAGGATGTGCTCCTTAAATATAATAAGGTGGTGGTGGCCGAACAGAACTTGGGACAGTTCCGCGCCTACCTGCGCATCAGGGTCTATGGGTTCACACCCGAGAAATTCAACCAGGTGAAGGGACAGCCCTTCGTGGTGAGCGAACTGGTGAGCGCGTTCGAGAAAATACTGCATTCCCCAAAACAATAATAAAACTATGAAATTATGAATACAAACAACAATATTACTTTTGGGGCTTCCGACTTCAAGAAAGGTCAGCCCCGCTGGTGTCCGGGCTGCGGCGACCATTTCTTCCTGGCCTCGCTGCACAAAGCAATGGCCGAATGTGGCGTGTCACCCTACAACACGGCGGTAATCAGTGGCATCGGATGCTCCAGCCGACTGCCTTACTATGTGAACACATACGCCATGCAAACCATTCACGGACGGGCTGCTGCCATCGCTACGGGAGCGAAGGTCACCAACCCCAACCTCACCGTGTGGCAAATCAGCGGCGACGGAGACGGACTGGCCATCGGTGGCAACCACTTCATTCATGCCATGCGACGCAACATCGACATCAACATGATTCTGCTCAACAACCGCATCTATGGTCTCACCAAGGGACAATACTCGCCCACCAGTCCGCGCGGGTTTGTATCGAAGTCAAGCCCCTACGGAACTGTTGAAGACCCCTTCCGCCCTGCCGAACTCTGCTTTGGAGCACGCGGCAGGTTCTTCGCTCGCTCGGTGGCCACCGACAATGCCGAAACCGTGGAAATTTTGAAAGCTGCCTATCACCACAAGGGGGCTGCAGTGTGCGAGATTCTGCAAAACTGCGTGATCTTCAACAACGGATGCTACGACAACATCTATAAAAAAGAGGGACGTGCCCGCAATGCCATCTATGTGCGCCACGGCGAACCGCTCATCTTCGGTGAGAACCGGGAGTTCGGACTGGTGCAGGAAGGATTCGGACTGCGCGTGGTGAAGATTGGCGAAAACGGCATCACCGAGAAAGACATCCTTGTGCATGATGCTCACTGCCAAGACAATACGCTGCAGCTGAAACTGGCCATGATGGACAATGCCGATGGGTTCCCCGTGGCTCTGGGAGTGATTCGCGACGTGGAGGCTCCCACCTACGACGAGGCCGTGCACCAGCAGATAGAGGAGATAAAAGCAAAAAAGAACTACCATAACTTCGAAGAACTGCTCGAAACGAACGACATCTGGGAAGTGGAGGGATGAAGCCCACCCCCGGCCCCTCCCGAGGGAGGGGAGTGATTACTCTATGAACTATGAACTATAAAAGTTTATCTATTTGGTTAGTGCTCTTCTTAGCGTTAAGCGCATGCAATAGCGACGATGATGCACCCTCCGGCCCCACACCGGTTGAGCAGCCCGTGCAAACGGTGCTGTGGCTCGTACCGTATGTGCCCAGTTTGAGCGAAGGCATCAACAACAACCGGATAGACATGGAAAAGGCCATTCGCAACAACCGGGGATTGAACAACACACGATTCCTGGTGTATAAAGCTTCAAGCCTTTCCCAGGGCGAACTGTACGAGCTGATGTGGTATGGCGATTCGCTCTACCGAAAAAGCTTGAAGGTGTACACCAACTTCACACCGGCCAAAGCAGAACCCATTGCGCGTTTGCTCACCGACGTGAAGGCTCTTGCACCATCAACCACCGGTCGCTACGGATTAATGATTGGTTGCCATGGCATGGGATGGATTAATGTGGATGACTATCTGCGAGCACCACGCCGCTCAGCGCCCGAATCCGATTCCACGCTCTCGCTTTCATCAACAGCGCCCTACCCCGACTCCACGCTCTCGCTTTCATCAACATCACTGCACCCCTATTTCGGAGGCGACGGAAAGCAAACCTGCACCAATATCGATGAACTGAGAGAGGCCGTGGAAATGAGTAACATGCACCTCGACTTCATTCTCTTCGACGACTGCTACATGGCAAGCGTGGAGGTGGCCTACGAGCTGCGCTCCGTTACCAACTATGTGATTGGCTCTACCTGCGAAATCATGAACTATGGGCTGCCCTACGAACGGCTCTTCTGTCACCTCATTGGCAACCAGCCCAACTATGCCACGTTCATGGACGAGTTCTACCGTTTCTATTCCAACTACCCCATCCCTTGCGGAACCTTCTCGGCCATCGACTGCACACAACTCGAACAGGTTGCTAACCTCATGCAGCGCATCAATGCCAACTACACATTCAATACCGAACAGCTCAGCCAGCTGCAATACTTCGACGGGTTCAGCAGCCATATATTCTTCGACATGGGCGACTATGTAGACCACCTCTGTGAAAACACAGAGCTGAAGGAGCAAATGCACCGGCTGCTTCAACAGCTGGTGCCCTACAAAACAGCAACGGCACAGTTCTATTCGCAATACAACGACCGCCGAACGAACATACGCGCATATTCGGGCATCACCATCTCCGACCCGTCGGAAAACCCGAAGGCTGCCAACAAAACGGAAACGTCGTGGTGGAAAGCGAGCAGGGGCGGGGCTGCGCCCCTAAATGAGAAATGAGAAATGAGAAAAGAGAAATGACTGAAGAGCAAGTATTGCAACGGTTAATGGCGCTCTGCGCAAGGGGCGAGCACTCGTCGGGCGAAATGCTCGAAAAGATGCGCCGGTGGGATGTCGACGACGAGGCCCAGGCTCGTATCATGCAACGGCTCATCAATGAACGCTATGTCGACGACGAACGCTTTGCACGCGCTTTCGTGAACGACAAAATCAAATACAACCAGTGGGGAAGCCGGCGCATAGAACAGGCGCTCTGGCAAAAGGGCATCGACAAAGAAACACGCCAGACCGTGCTTGCCGAAATAGACGACGAGCAATACCTCGAAGTGCTCCGCCCCCTGCTCAAGACAAAGGCTCGCTCGGTGAAGGCGAACTCGGAATATGAGCGTCAAATGAAACTTGCCCGCTTCGCCATGGGTCGCGGCTTCACCTTCAATCTCATTCAGCAATGCCTGCCCGATGCCGACAACTTAGAATAATCGCCAAGTTCCCTTCACACGCAAATTATTCACATTGAAACAAAAAAAAACAAGCAAAAAGTGTGGGGTTTATAAAATTATTATTACTTTTGTAACCATAAACCTAAAAAACTAAAGAGCAGCGGAACCGAACACTCAAAAAACAAGAACCGCTGCTGCTACACCTAAAATTGCGAAACCATGTTTCAATTTGAAGTGCTTTTCGACATCCTGAGATACTCCATGAGCAGTATCTTTTGGGGCATCTTGATTGCCATTGCGCTGATGGGGCTGTTTGTTTTCCTCATCAAGGGATGGTACAAGAATGCATTGTTCACCCCCGCCAGCTACCTTGTGGGAGGGGTCATATTCCTACTCCTTAGTTTCCAATGCACCTTCATTGTTGGCGCGCTGAAGATTATTTCCACCACCGACCACTACGAGAGCGAGGTGGAAAGTCTGATGGACCAATACTATAAACCCTATCAGGAAGTTACCGAAGAAGGTGCCAACCAAGCCATTCAACAACTTATTGACGAATACCCGCTGCTGGAGCACTACATCTCGGGCGGCGAGTTCACCGGATGGAATGCCGACCAACTGCCGCATGCCATCGCCAGTGAGTTGCGCTCGTTCATGCGCAGCTACATTGTGCGCCGACTGCTATGGAGCTTAGGCTTCGTGGTGGTGGGGGCTGTTGTGGTGATTAAAACCATGGACCTGGAGCGCAACCTGGGGCGCAGAGCCAGGCAGAGCCATTCTAACCGCCCATCGGCTCCCATGTCGAACCGACAACGACCGGGAAGTTCCCGCCGGCGCAGGGTGTAACTACTGAACATCTAAAAACAATAACATATAATAAAATATTATGGCACAAACAACTTTTTGCAACAGCAACCACATCCTCGTAGGACTGGGTGGTACTGGAGGGAAAATACTCCGTGCGTTCAAGATGCGCATGTTTGAAGAGTTTCCAACACAAGAAGAGCGCAAGAAACAGCCTGTGGCACTGCTCTATGTAGATTCTACCGACGAGATGATGCCCCAAGACGGTAAGGCCCGCGCCGACTTCCGAGTGATGGGACAGGATGCTTCGTTCACCCGCAACGAATTCCTCAACATCAAGGCGGTAGACGTAGAACACATCCTCGACCACATGGCAACTACCCCTCGGTGAAGGGAATCGTTGAGAACGTGGGCGCTGTGAAGTCGGCCATCGGTTCGCTCGGTCAGGCTGCCGGACAGAAACGCCGCGCCGGACGACTGCTCTTCGCCGCCAATGCCGTGGGATATGTGAACAGCCTGCGCGATGCCTACTCGCGATGCGAACAAATCTCGGGCGATTCCAACAACACCACCATCCACATCTTTGCAGGTCTGGCCGGCGGAACAGGCTCGGGGTCGATTATCGATGTGACCGTGCAAACACGCAAGACATTCCCCGATGCCAAGATTCTTGTTTATGCCATGATGCCCGAAATGCACCTGCCCAAGAGCGACATGGACCAGGGACGCTACTACCAGAACGGCTATGCCGCACTGAACGAGCTGAACGCACTGCAGGCCGGACGCTGGTTCCCACACGACGTGACAGGCAGCGGACCCGCCAAACTGCATAACGACCGTGTGAAAGGTGTGGCCGACGGCGTTACCGTTTACAGCAACGTGAACGAAAACGGACTCACCATCAACTCGCTGCACGAATTGCCAAAGATTGTGAGCGACTATGTGTTTGCACGCGTCTTCTTCGTGAACGCCGGCGACTCGGTGAACGAAGACATCGTGCGGGCCTATAACTTCGAGAACATGGACGACTTCGCCTATGAATACGATGAGACTGCCAATGCCGGAGCAGATGGACGCATACCCGTGGCTCGCACCAAGAAGGTGAATTCGTTCGGCATCAAACGCGTGATGTATCCAGAACTGCGCGTACTCAAACATATCACCTACACCGTGGGCGAAAGCATTCTCTACCAGTTCAAATACAACAACTGGCGCGAAAACCAGGGATTCGTGAACGAAGAGCGCAACAAAGACTACCGCAAAGACTATCTGAACAAAGACAACCTTCAGAACTGGATGCTCGATGACCAGCACCTCACCTATGAAGTGAAGATTCTGGAAAGCGACAAAGAAGAACAGCGGTTCAACGACTACTGGCACGACAAGGCCATCGGCTATGCCGAAGAAGCCAAGCGAGCCAGCTGTCCGCTCAACGAACTCGATAACATCATGGGCGAATTCTTCAACAGCCACTTCCGCGAAGAGGGTGTGGAAGCTTTCTATACCGGCAAAGAGAAAGCCATTCCCGAGATTGCCAAAGAGGTGCGCCGCAAGATTGAACACGAGCTGTTTAAAAAGTGGAAGGTTGGCGATGTGTCGATAGTGGAACTGCAAAAGGTTTCCAAGCTGCTGCTTGAGCGCATGAGCGAAATTCGCCAGGAACTGGAGGCCAAGTCGAGAGAGGAAAGGGAAAACTACGAGGCCATTGATGCCGAACGCCAAGACAACGTGGCCGAGTGGAGCAACCTGGGCATTCTGCAACGCATGATCAACGTGGGTGCCAAGCGCTATGCCGAACACCAAGACATCCTCACCGACTACTATACCGCCAAAACGAAACTCGTGGCATGGGAGTTTGCCAAGAAGCTTGCCGCCAACATCTTCATTGAATTGGGCAAGATGGATGCCGACATCTCTGTGTTCGGACAGAAGATCAACGATGCCATCGATGAAACCGAAAAGCTTGTTACCGCTCAGAACAAGGTGAACAAGGGTCTCGAGGATATGCGCGGAGCCATCATTGAGGTGAGCGAAGAAGAGGCCATGCGCGAGTTTGAGGTGGAAGTGAAAATAGACAAAGTGGAAATGCCCAACATTGCCCGAGAGTTGCGCGACTGCATACTGCCCCAAGGCGACTTCGTGAACTTTGGCACACTGGCCAACGACATTGCCGTTGACAACATCAAAGATGCCTTCGACGTGAAGCTCTCTGAGATTGTGAAAAGAAGACACAACGAGAAAGCCGACAGCGACGAGAAAGTGCTCGGTCTGAACATTCTCACCCAGCTGCGGCAGAAACTGAAAACCGACGACGACATCAAGGCTTTTGCCACGAAGATTGTGAACCAGAGCGGCGTTTACCTGAAGCTCAACAACGACCAGATGCAACTGCACCTGCGCAACAACGAAGGCAATCTGAGTCCCACCAACCCGGCCAGCATCAACAAGAAGGCTATTCTGGTGAGCATTCCTTCGCCCGACAAAGACGAGAACCTGAAACGTTTTGCCGACAAGTTGGAAGATGCCTTCAAAAACTCGTTCAACCAGAGCACGTCGCGCACCACCATCACCATCAACCGCAAGAGTCCGCGCAAAGACGAACTGAGCATCATCACCGTAGCCTACTGCTTCCCCATCCGTGCCATCGACTGGATGGCCACCTACAAGGAGCGCTACGAACGCTTCCTGCACACGGGCAACCAGGCTACCGATGCCGGCAACGCCATCCTGCTGCACAGCGAAGGCAACGGCTCGCAGCTTCCCTCGCTCTTTGCCGTTGACAATGCCGAAGAGATTGCTCGCAAGGCAGCAGAAGAAGAGGCCATGAAAGCTCAACAGCAACAGCAGCAGCAGAATCCGTTCGTTCAGCAACAGCCGCAACAACAGCAGAACCCGTTCGCACAGCAGCAACAGCAGCAGCAGAATCCGTTCGCACAGCAGCAACAGCAGCAGCAGAACCCGTTCGCTCAGCAGCAGCAACAGAACCCATTCGCCCAGCAACAGCCGCAGAACCCGTTCGGCTCTCCTGCCGGTGGACCGCCACAGTTCGCCCCGCAGCAACCCGTTGTGCAAGTTTACATGCATGTGAACGGACAGCAGTACGGTCCTTTCAACTACGACCAGTGCAAGCAATATGCCCAGCAAGGATTCTTCACTCCGCAAACAATGGTATGGATGGACGGCATGCCTGCATGGGCTCCTGCCGCACAGGTGCCACAACTGCAACAGCTGTTTGCCCCCGCCCCCACCCCCGGCGGTGCCACACCTCCACCCGTGGGCGGCACCACCCCTCCGCAAATGATGTAGAACATTCATTGTAACTGACTTTTTAAAAACAAACATCAAAATAAAGAAAAAAGAAAATGGCAACAAGAAGTAATGAACGCTTACGCTACAGATATGGCATCTGTCTGAACGACAACTGCCCCAAGTGTAAAGAAAAAGAAGTGCAACAGATTCCCGCACGCAAAGAGTTTGTTTGCACCAACCCCGAATGCGGCAAACCGCTGCGCGAGTGCCCGCCTCCCCCAAAAGGCATAAAACCCAAGCTCATTGGCGGTATCGTGGCCGCTCTGGTGGTAATTGGTGGTGGGGCCGGTGCTTTCTTCGCCATGGGGGGCGAAGAAGAAAAGGTTCCCGAAAAGAAGCAACCCGCCGTTGAGGTGGTAGACACCACGGCTGTCAAACCTGTCACTGAAGAGGCTGTTCCCGCCCCGGCCGAAAAAGCCAAGCCTGAAGCTCCGACTCCCAAGGAAGAGAAAACCGCAACCGCTCCTGCTAAGACCGAGAAAGCAGAAAAGCCCTCTGCACCCAAGACTGTGCAGAACGGACGCGGAACGGTGAACCTGGGCTATGGTTCCTATTCGGGCGAACTGCGCAACGGCAAACCCGACGGAGCCGGCGTGCTCACCTTTAAGAGTCACCACAAGGCCGGCCGCAACTTCAAAACCGGCGAGGATGTCTACGGCGAACCCGGCGAAACCGTCGATGGCGTGTTCAGCAACGGTTTCCTGCAGGTGGGAACCATCTCGAAGAAAGACGGCAACGTTATCAAGATCAAGTATTAGCCTATATATATAATAAGGTGTAGCCTATGAAGCTAAGACCTTTGATTGCCCTATCGATGTTACTGCTGCTGACCTGCACCCTGCAGGCCGGCGCAGTAACATTTGCCACCAAACGGCTGGCAGGCATGGCCACTTACCTGAATCTGCAACAACTCGACACCCTGAAGATGGGAACATGCGAGCAATACAGCTATCAGGGGCGAACATTGGTGGTTCGCGTCAACAACTGGGGGGAAGTGGAACACATCGGTCTTAAACTCTTTCCCTATGCCTACCGCTCGCTTTCCCCCTCGCCCGTCTACGACTTTCTGGAGCGTTACCTACTGGAGCTGAACGCTTCGCCGCGCAACACCGAGAGCGGTGCTAAACTGGCTTGGGACAAGGTGCACTTCTCCGTTGGCAATGCTGCCACAGCCCTGCAGCTCGACTCCACGGCAGCCTTCATCGATAACCACATCGACCTGAAAGTATATCGGGTGAGCTGGTTGGTGAACAACCAGGTGAAGCTGCAGCTGTCGTTCGACATGGACTACCAGCTTCTTACGGGTTGCACCGAGATTGAACTCGAACAGAACTTCATGCGCAATCTTCAACGCTTCACCACACATCCTATGGAAAGCAACGCGAGCCTGCCCGACGAAGGCGACGAATACATTCAGCAACGCGGTTTTTTCATCACACCTAAGGTGTGCGCCAACCGCTACTACTCGCGCATCGGAGACCAGTGGCAGCTCACGGCAACGGCTAAACGCCCAACGCAGTCGATTGCCAACATCATGCTCAACGAGCAAGGCAACGAGCATGTCAAGCTCAACCTCGTCATCGACCAGTATGGCTACAAGCTCGATTCACTCGAAACAAGCTATCTCGCCTTCCTGCAAATGAGCATCGATGAAGGCTGCCAAGCCTACTTCGGCATGAAGAACAAAGAAACTGATGCCTACACGGGCACGGTGTTCCTGGTGAACCGAAAAGCGGGCTATCTGCACCTGCTCAGCGTGAGGGTGCCTCAACTGTTGCTCACCGCTCCCGACCAGACCACCATCGCCGGCCGACTCTTTGCCTACATTCCCCTATTCAACGTTTCCAACCGGATTCTGAACCCACAAGATTATCAACCCATCAATGAATAAAACAAATATGAAAAGGATGATCTTCACTATGCTCGCAGTGGTTTGTGCCGTGATTACCTTCGCACAAGACGACAACGAGCTTAAAAAACGAATTGGCGAAATCAAGAAAAGCGGACTCTATGCTTACGCCGATGCAACCGGCAACTCCAAACAGGAAGCTCTCGATGCTGCCGAAGAGAAACTCTATGCCAACATCAATGCACTCATTGCCAAGTCCAGAAAAGTAGACGAACAAACCAAAACTAACGAGGTGTATAACGTTGAGAAGATTGAAATTCCACGGGCCAACATGTTCCGCGCGTTCCTCTATGTGAAACTTTCCGACATCATTGCTCCTTCCCTTACACCCGTTGAGCGCATTCTGGCTTTCGAAACATTCGATGAGATGAAAACGCAGCTTGCCGACATGAAGGAGCAGGGACTCGTTATCAGCTATGGAAAATATCAGGAACTGGCCACCCCCGAAGAGTACATGCTCATCATCTTTGATGCAGAGGGCAGAGTGCGTGCCGTGCTCAGCGAAGGCAAAGAGCGCACGAACATGAAAACCAAGGCTCCCGACAGCATCAGCAACTACAAAGGTACGGGTTGCGTGGGGGTGAAGGTGGCACCGGGCCTTCCCCTGTGAGCCCGACATGAAAAAGAAACCTGAAAGCAACTGAACTTATAACTCAAACAACAGATATGAAAAAATTTCTTTTAGCATTCTGCGTGCTGCTCGCTGCCTTTGCAAGCGAAACAGGTGCCGTGAACGTAACCATCACCACACAGCAGAGCGGTTACAACAACCAAGCCCTGCTGCAAACCATGCAGAACAACCTGGGCCAGCTGCTCACCGAAATCAATGCCGCACACCAGCAGAAACGCGACCTCAACCTCGCCGACATGGCCATGGACGACTATGCCAAGCGCATGCTCATCAACATCTGGAGCAACATGCACTTCTATTGCGACGATGAAGAGGTGGTGGAAGAGGGACTGCCCATGAAGAGTGGCATGCTCATACAGAACATTGCATACATTGTGGAACCCGACGACGAAGCCTTCGATTCTCAGCAACTGCAGATGGGAAGCGTGGAGTTCGACAACACGGGCAAAATTTCCGACTTCCGCTTTGCACTCGACGTGCACACGGCGGCCACCTTCGGGCAGTGCCAGGATGTGGTAGAAACCGAGCGGCGCATGAAGATTCTGAAATATGTGGAACACTTCCGCACTGCCTATTGCCAGAAAGACCTTGCCACGCTCAGGCAGGTGTTCTCTGACGATGCACTCATCATCACAGGAAACGTGGTGGAGAAATACGACAAGGAGACAGGCATCTCGGCCGCCAGCGTAACCTATAAGAAACAGAACAAAGAGGAATACCTCGAAAGCCTTCAGCGCGCCTTCACCCGCAACAAATACATCGAAGTGAAGTTCAGCCAGATTGCTGAACGCGGCATTCAAGACGAATGCGGGGGCATCACCCGCTCGCGCAACAATCCCAACATGTATGGCGTTACGCTGTTTCAGGAATGGAAGTCGTCGCGCTACAGCGACGAAGGCTATGTGTTCCTGCTCTGGGACTTCACCAACGAAGACCGCCCCGTGATTCATGTGCGCACCTGGCAACCCGAGTTTGTAGGCGGCAAGAAAATGACCGAAGAGGAAATATTCTCGCTGAGCGACTTTGAACTATAACAACAAATTCATCAACGACCAAGAAATGAAGAAAATCATCACGCTGTTCATGCTCACCTTCGTTGCGGGCATGGCCGGCGCACAGAATTCTATCGTGAGCATCGACGAGGTGGCTTCGATGATGCAAGACGACGTTACACTCGAAAACAAATCGGCCGTGGTGTTCATCTCTAAACGAGATAACATCATAGTTACTTCATCGGCTAACAACGACGTGATTTCGCCCACTCGCAAAATGGACGACGGGCGCTTTGCCACCGAGGTGACTTGCGCCATGGAGAAAGGCGGCGACCGCAGCCGCACCTTCGGCATTCTCATCCAGGGCACCACACTGAAAGGTGAGAAAAAGAAAACACTGGCTGCCGGCAAACGCTTCTACTTCGATGTGGAAGCGGCCGAGCACATGCTGGGACTGCTCTACCCCGAAACACGCGACATTCTCTACCCCGTAGAGGGAAAAACCTGCATTGTGTTCAACATACCGCCCGACATCAACAACCTGAAAGTGGAATGCAGCAACCAACTGCGGGGAAAAACTGAAGCTACAAGCGAGAACGGAGTGAACGTGCTCTCGCTCGAACTCGATGCCAACGTGCTGAAGGAATATATTGCCATCGTAGACAATGCCCAGCAACAGCTCATAGAGAAAAACAATGCCTTCAATGCGCTGAGAGCTGAAATCAATGCCAAGGCAAGTGACCCCAAATACGATATCGACGCGGCCGAGGCCCGGGAGAAAGCCATGAAATCAGAACTGGAGCAGATGCAGAAAGAGGCACCATCGCTTTTTGTGCGACTCACGGGCGAGTCTTCCAACACGGTGTATGTGGATGTGGCCAAACTCAGGGCTCTGGGAGCCAAAGCGAAACTCACCGTTAACGTGACAGATGCCCTGCACACCGAAAAGGTGTTCACGGGAAAATTCGAAGAAATGCTCAGTCAGGCTAACACCCACCGCATGAACCGCGACTACAAGCTGGCCAAACAATACTACGAGAGTGCGGCGCAGGCCAGCGATGCTTCGGCCACCGACAAGCAGACGGCCATGGAGAGTGCCACCAAAATGGAAGAGTTGAATGCCTTCAAAGACGAAACCGACCAACTGGCAGGCCGGCTCTACGAGATTACCCGCAACAACCAACGGGTGAACAAAGACCAGCTGCATGCGCTCATCGACGACATCAGCGAACGCTACCGCACACTACATCTGGAAACGAAAGACCAGTTCTACCTCGACGAGGCCAACCGCCTGCAGGCAGAGAAGTCGAAGATTGGATTTGTGCTGAAAGGGCGCTTCGTGATGAGCGAATACAAGGGGGGCTCGCTGCAAGAGGTGCCCATCACCAACGTGCGCATCTATGGGTCGCAGGCCAGCAACAGCGACGAAATGGACAGTCCGAAATTCTCCAGAAAGGGAGAAATCATTGAAACGGTCACTGCCGCCGACGGCCACTTCAGCCTGAACCTGCACGCCGGGGAATACAAAACCATCATCTTTGAAGCCATCGGCAACAAAGACATCAAGATAAATAAACATGTGAGCGTGGAGGGACGCACGGACGACCGAAACGTGAAAATCCGATTCCCAAAAGACTGAGAATTTATTACATTGATATTATCACAAAAAAAAACAAAAGAACATGAAGAAAGTATTTTCAATGATTGTTTGCGCTCTGGCCCTGGGCATGGTTATGCCCCAGCAGGCATGCGCACAGAAAAAAGAAAAGAAAGAAAAGAAAGCCAAGGCGGCTTTCGTGTGGGAGATGCCCGAACTGAGCGGCAACGAGGTGGTAGACAGCTATCTGCTCACCTGCGACACGCTGAACACCAAGATGCGCGAGTATAGCGACAATATCACCTTCTACGAGGTGGCCAAGATTGAGGTGATTGGCGAAGACGGTGAGAAAGACATCAAATACAACGTGGTGGATGCCGAAGGCAACCTGCGCTCCAGCAACGCTGCCTTCAACCAGAACATGCAGATTATTCTCGCCTACCCTGCCATTGCCCTGCAAATGGCCAATGTGATGACCGCCGAGGCTGCTGCCGTTACTGCAGCTCCCCAGCTGGGTCTGAAGGCCATGAAGTATGCCAAATATATCAAGGCCGGCCCCAAGATGGTTGACGAGGGTGGCAAAGAAATGAAAGAAATCTACAGGCGTGCACGTGCCCAGGCCAAGCAGATTAAGGCGCTGAAGGCTGGCAACATCGACGATGTGGAAGCCCTCAATGCCGAGGTGAATGCCGGCAGCGTGGATGCCGGTGCTGCTTCTATCCGAACCATCTCCATGCAGAAGAAAGACTACGAAGAACAGTTCGGCAAAATCACTGCCCAGGATGCCGCCACACCCATGGTGGAAGGCGATATTCCCGAAGAGACCGTGTAATCACGGAAAAGACAACTGCGGGTTGAAAGCTTATTGGCCTTCAACCCGCAGTTTTTTTCACATAAGCATTCAGAACCTGAATACTAAATGTTGTCTATCTCTTCTTCGCTTAGACCCATTGCATCAGCTATCTGCTTGATTTTCATTAGGCCAGAAGCTTTCAATCTCTGAATGGTATCCCTCATCTTCTTCTCTGCCTGTTCAATCTCTTTTTCTTTATTGTTTAAGTCGGCTTCCTTGGTGCTTAAGTCGGCTTCTTTGGTGCTTAAGTCGGCTTCTTTGGTGCTTAAGTCAGCTTCTTTGGTGCTTAAGTCAGCTTCTTTGGTGCTTAAGTCGGCTTCTTTTTTTTCTATCTCAGCTTCCCTACTATCCAACTCTGCCTGCCTTCTTTTTATAGCATCATCTAAGGTACGCTGCACACTCACCCTATCCCAGAACTTATCGTAGAAGAACATCTCTTCGTCGGTAAAAGCAGCTCGTTCCACAATCTCGAGCGCCTTGCTCACATCCTCGTTCTCAAGCAGTTCGGCCGGTGCCTCACGGGTCTTCTCATTAATTTCGGTGAGGAAACGGAGCCACAACACCTGCATGCGCTTCTCGGAAAAAGTGGTAGGGTGGAATTTGGGCAGCTCTATGAATATAAGGTGAAGGCCTTCTATAACCTTGTCGGTATAACGGTCGTGCACCAAGTGATAATAATGGTAATAGTCTTCTACGTCTTTCTGAAACACGGCATTCACAAAGTTCAGGGCATAGACTGGCTGCAAACTTTCGTAGCTCATGCCTTTCTCGGTTTGTGCAACGTATGCTTTCGATGCATTCAGCAGCACACGCTTTTTGAAAGAATCGGTCCACGACATTTGCATCTCTACAATAAACTCACGCTGCCTGTTATCTTTGCAGCACACATCCACAATACTATATTTCTCGGCTTCGGTTCTGTCGGGAATCTTCTCGGCAGGCCAATACTCAATACTCACCACCTTTTCATCGTCAGCGAGTGGCAACATGGCGTTGAGCAAACTGATAACGAGGTTTTTATGTTCTCCGAAGACTTTCTTGAAGGTCAGGTCGGCCTTGGGATCCAGATACTTTGACATAGCAGTTGTGGGTATAATTGTTGATTGTTATTGGGCAAAGATAAAACAAAAAATCCGAACCGCCAAGAGATTCGGATAGATTCTTCACCTTTTAATTGTCTGCCTAATCGTTCCAGGTTAATTGAAACGTATAACAGATCATGTAGCTCCGCTTTTATTAGTCAATTGTAACTGTTGTATTAGCTGCAACGGTAGCCTGCACTTCATACCCTGCTGGCAAAACAGCCTTACTGCCTGGTATAAAAATGCATGGCCATACAAGAATTCCCGTCACAACAGCAAGCGGCGTTCTATTCTTTCCATACACTTTTACATCGGTATTAGAGAAGAACACTAATTCCCCATTAGGCAGGATTAAGCTATTAATGTTAACCACCAAGCGTCCTTTAGTTCCGGCAATCGTACTCTTTTTTGCTTCTGCAACTTTACCTTTTACAAGAGTGCCATGTGGAATGGCACAAACTCCATCAACATTTACATCTTGAACAACTTGGAAGTCTACGGTCTGACCTTCTGACACATCGGCCGCTTTAACTTGTCTTACCGACTGAAGGGGAACAATGGTTCCTGCCTTAATGGTCACTTGTTTTTGTGCAAAGGTATTGAAAGACATTA
>CACXFT010000025.1 GCA_902767045.1 uncultured Prevotellaceae bacterium
TCATTTAGCGAAGCGCCTCATTTATCATTTAGCGAAGCGCCTCATTTAGCGAAGCGCCGCGCCGTGCCTACTGGTCGGGGTTTTCCACGAACCCCTGGTATTCGGGCACGAGGGCGTTCATGATGGTTTGGTAGCTTTGCTCTTCTGCGTGCAGCACGTTTTCCTTGCCTTGTGCAATGGGCGGAATGGGTTTGTGGATGGTGAGCCGCAACGGATGCCAGGTAACGAAGTGCATGTCGCGCATGCGTGGCATCACATTGAACGAGCCGTTGATGGTCATCGGCACCACGGGCAACTGCAGCTCGTCGGCGAGCATGAAGGCCCCGCGCCGGAAATGCCCCATGTGGCCGGTGAAGGTGCGGGCACCCTCGGGGAAGACAGCGAGCGACATGCCCTCGCGCAGCGTTTCGCGCGCTTGGTCGTAGGTTTCCTTCACCTTGCTTGCACCGCGCTTATCCACAAAGATGTGGTGGGCGGCAGCACAGGCCGTGCCTATGAGTGGCATGCGGCGCAGCTGGTGTTTCATCATCCACTTGAAATTGCGGTGCAGGAAACCATAGATAAGAAATATGTCGAAGGCTCCCTGGTGGTTGGCCACGAACACATACGACTGACTGCGTTCGAGATGTTCGCGCCCCTCCACCTTCACGGGCAGCAACAGCACCCGCACCACCGTCCATGCCCACAGGCGGGCAGGCCAATAGCCCCAGAAATGTCCGTTGCCCAGCGTGCAACCGATGGTTACGGTGAGTGCCGTGATGATTGATAACAACAAGATGACGGGCACGGCAACAAACAGTTGCCACAACCTATAGAGCATGGTGAGTGGATACATCCACCACTGTTTCCTTTCGTTTGAATGTTTGCTTTTCATCGTTAACAATTATTTTTGAGCACACTTGAGGGTGATAACAACAATTTCGGGCGGAACACCAAAGCGGAAGGGCAGCAATGCCCCCACCCCGCTGGTAACGAGCAGTCGCTGCCCGTTGCTCTGGTAGAGTCCGTAGTCTTCGGTGTTCACTATCTGCGTGGGTCGCAAACCAAAGAGCGAGAGCTGTCCGCCGTGGGTGTGGCCGCTCAGCGTGAGCTGTGTGTTGCTCAGCGGCAGTATGCTGCGCCGCCATGCCGAAGGGTCGTGTTGCAGCATTATCACAAAGTCGGTGGAGTCTGTTCCCTCTAAGGCTTTATCCAGATTGCCTTTGGCGGGAAAGCGCCCCTCGCCGTCGTTTTCTTCTCCGGCAATCACAATCCGACTTTTGCCACGTTCAACAGAATGGTTCTCGTTGAGCAGCACCGTCCACCCGAACTGTCGCTGCCGACTCACCATCTCTCGCTCATTGGCAGCCTTCACCACAGGGTCGGCATCGAGGTAGAAGCTATAGTCGTGGTTGCCCAACACCGAGAACACCCCATCGTGCGCCTTGAGCGAGCTGAGCACATGCTGTATGGGGTAGAGTTCGGTGGGCTGAACGTTCTGCAGGTCGCCCACGAAAGCGATGAGGTTGGCATGCTGTGCATTGATGGTGTCGATGGTTTCTTTCAGGCGGGTTGGGTAGCAAGTGTTGAACGTGCCTGCATGCACATCAGAGAAGAGCACTATGCGATAGCCGTTGAACTCGCGGGGCAGGTCGGAATAGGAAAGTTCCACCTCTCGCACCCTCAGCTTTGTCGGCCCCACGAAGGTGCCGTAGAGCACGATATAGACCACCGCAAGAGCCAGCAGCCATCCCAAAAGGTTTCCCCAGTTGGCATGTTTGTGACGCAGGCGGCACACCACCAGTCCCACCGACGAGCACAGGGCATAAACGGCCGTGGGCAGGGTGATGAGCCCCAGGGCAAGCAGATAGGCGAAAAGGGCAGTGGGGTCGTCGGTGATGAAACCCGGGAGCAGCGAGAAATAGACCGTTGCTCCCATGAGCAACAACGATGGCAACCACCAGAGCAAGCGTTTCCACAGGGGTTTGCGGTAGTGGTAGTGCAGGTCGATATAAAGGTGGGGCAGCAGAATGCCCGCGAGAATCAATATAGCTATTTTTGCAATCATTCTGTGTTTTTGAGTTTTTATAGTTGCTATAGATTCTATAGTTGCTATAGTTGCTATAGTTGCTATAGATGCTATAGTTGCTATAGTTCCCCTCCCTTGGGAGGGGTTAGGGGTGGGGTCGCTGGGTGGGGTCGTTGGGGTGGGCATTCACAAACCTTCTAAGCTTTTCTACCGGCAGGTGCCGGCGGCGGGCATAGTCGAGCAGCTGGTCGTTGCCCACTTTACCCACATCGAAGTAACGGGCCTGGGGGTGGGCCAGCATCAAGCCGGAAACGCTGGCATGGGGGCGCATCATGCCACTCTCGGTGAGGCGGATGCCAATCCGGGCGAACCCCAGCAGCTGGTCGAGCAGGAAGTTGATGCTCATGTCGGGCAGCGAGGGATAGCCCACGGCGGGTCGTATGCCCTGAAACGCTTCGCTGTGCAGCTGTTCAATGGTGAGTTGCTCGTTGGGGGCATAGCCCCAGAGGGTGCGCCTCACCTGCATGTGCAGCAGTTCGGCTGTGGCTTCAGCAAGTCGGTCGGCCAGGGTTTGTGAGAGCATGCTGCGGTAGAGGTCGCCATTGCAATGGTGTTCCATGCCTTCGTCTACCGTTGCAGCAAAAAGCCCTATGCGGTCGTGTTTACCTGAATCGAGCGGGCGCACGAAATCAGCCAGGCACAGACAGGGCTTTCCGGGTGAAGCATGTTGCTGTCTGAGCAAGGGAATGCGTTTGCAGTCGCCCTGCAAGTGCAGCACCAGGTCGTCGCCGTCGGCATTGGCCTCGGGCAAAAGAAACAATGCCCTTGTGCTGTAGCGTGGTGTCAGCTCGTCGAGCAATCTGTTGGCATCGGCATGCAACCGTTCATATTCGGTTTTATGCCCTGTCTCGTCGGTCATACTGGTGGGGCGCATCTGCCAGGCATGGTCGAAATAGAGCCAGTTGATGTAGGGGCGAACCTCATCTAAACTGTATTTCCTCTCCTCGGCTTGCATCATCGAATACACCTTTCTTATATATAGAGTGCCCATTGCAGATGGTTTGTTCCACCTGCCACTGGAAAGTGTGACCTTCGAGCGGACTCCAATGGCATTTGCTCTGAACGATGGCGGCATCTACCGTCCAGGGAGTATGTGGCCGAACGATGGCGATGTCGGCCTTGTAGCCCCGGCGCAGGAATCCGCGTTCGCGCACCTCAAACAGCTGTGCGGGATTGTGACTCATCAGCTGCACCACCTGTTCGATGGGCAGCACGCCCTGGTCGGAGAGTTCGAGCATGGCGGGCAACGAAAACTGCACCATGGGCATGCCCGATGCTGCCCGTGCCGCCCCACCCTGCTTGTCGCTGAGTTCGTGTGGTGCATGGTCGGTGGCAATGGTGGTTATGCGCCCGTTGGTGAGTGCCTGTCGCAGTGCTTCGCGGTCGGCGGGGGTCTTCACGGCTGGGTTACACTTGATGAGTGCCCGCTTCGTTATATAGTCGTTGCTGGTGAAGAGCAGGTGTGCCACAACGGCTTCGAGCGTGACGTTGTCGCCCTGGGTGGCCAGCTCCAGTTCCTTGGCTGTGGAAACATGGGCTATATGCAGCCGGGTGCCGTATGTGCGGGCGAGCTGCGCTGCCAGTGCCGACGAGAGCATGCAGGCCTCTTCGGAACGGATGAGCGGGTGTAGCATCACGTCGGGGTCGTCGCCGTATGCTTTCTTCATCTGCTCCATGTTGCGGTTGATGGTGTCGGTGTCTTCGCAATGAGCCATCAGGGGCAGCTGCAGTCGGGCGGCTTCACTGAAAATGCGGAGCAGAGCCCCGTAGCGGTCAACAAGCATGTTGCCCGTGCTGCTTCCCATGAAGAGTTTGATGCCGGGAATGCGGTGTGGGTCGAGCTGACCGAAGAGGGGCGTGTTATCGTTGGTGGCACCAAAGAAAAAGCTATAGTTCACATGGCTTTTCTGTGCTGCAAGGCAAAACTTCTCGTCGAGCGCCTCCGGGGTGGTGGTTTGCGGCACGGTGTTGGGCATATCGAAGAAGCTGGTCACTCCCCCATAGGCGGCAGCTCGGCTTTCGCTTTCGATATCGGCCTTGCGGGTGAGTCCGGGCTCACGAAAATGCACATGGGTGTCAATCACCCCGGGCAAAACGAAACACCCCGTGGCATCTACGCACTCGTCGTAGTTGCCACGGGGGGTTGAATCGTGATAAATGTCTGTTATTCGGTCGCCTTCGGTTACTATCGAGGCTGCGAAAACCTGGCCTTCGTTCACCAGCAAGCCGTTCTTGATGAGCCTTTTCATGTGCAATGGTTTAGTTTGCGGGCGAAGCCAAGTCGTTGGGGGTGGGGGCGGGAGTTACGGAGCCGGCCGGGGGCATGGGAGCCGCAGCGGGTGCCGCAGGCATCTCTTTCAGTCCGTTCATAATCTGTTCGTTTTCTTGAGCCTTCTGATAATAGTCTTTCACATAGGGGTCGTTCTTGAACTTATCGGTGGCCTTGCTCATGATGTCTTCAATCCAGGGGGTGAGTTCGGGATAGGGGTTCGAGATGGTCATCATCATGAACACGCCCGGACCGAGCACGTTATCGAAGTTCGTGGTTACGAAAGAAGTGACCAGATGGTCTTCTTCTTTGGATATTTCTATCGACTCATCGTTGAGCTGGCGGGTCACCACCTCCATGTTCTCGCCGTCCATGATGGCTTGGTCGTGACGGTGAACGAGTTCCAGCTGGCGGGCTTTCAGCTGACTGAACTTGCTGATGAAGGCCGAAAGGGAGTCGTTGAGGGGAGTTCCGCTCACGCTCTGGCGGGTGTTGTCGATTTTGATGACAATGTCGCCGGTTTCAAGCACCAGGGGCAGCACGCTCTCTTCGTCCATGAAGATGTTGGCCATGCGCACCGAGTCGAGCGGTCCGGCAAACTGAAACTGCCCATGCACCACATCGCACGAATCAATATTCTTGAAATCGTTGTCTTTGAGAATTTTCAAATACAACATGCGACCGTCGAGTGTGGAAACACTCGACGACCCTTGTATGTTATAGGTGTTGGCACACGAAGCAAACACCAATAGCGAAAGTATCGGATATAGAATCTTTGTCATCATGGGCACAAAGATACGATGTATTATTGAAGTGTGAAAAAAAATTTATTCAATTTAAAGGTATCACCCCGTCTTTTAGCGTTTTTTTTCTTTTTCCAGTTCCGATGATATGCGATGCATGGTGTAAACTTCAAGTATGGCGGCAATGAGCAAGAGCACTACCCACTTGTTGAACACATATTGCAGATAGAGGTAATAGCCATCGGCACTGGCCCGGGTGAAGAGGGGGAGCAGATAGTGCCAGGCACTGTCGACCATGAGCAGGCCGGCAAGCACAAAGAGCAGGTCAGCCATGTTCATGATGCGCTTCAGCCGGCGCACCACCAGGTTATTACCTTCGTAGAGCTGCATCGACTGGATGGTGCTGAACAGCACGGCACCCACTAAATAAACCCAGCACACCACTGTCTGCTGCCAAAGAAACACAAAACAGCCCACGCCAATCACCATGAGCAGCCCTCCCACACAGAAGAGCACACTCTGCAACTTACTTAACGCTTTCATCGGCAGCCTCCTTCTGGGGTATGTCGGTTTCCAAAACAAAAATATCTTCGTTGTCGGCCTTCATAAAATATTGTTCGCGCGCAACCTTTTCAATAGCTTTCGGGTCGCTGTTGAGTTCCTTCAACCGCTTGAAGTCGGCTTCATAAACGGCATTATATTCGGCAATCTCCTGACGCAGGTCGCTTATCTGCATTTCATATTTGAAGCGCTGCAGAAAGCTGTTCTCATCGAGAAAACCCACAACGGCCACACCTATCACCACCACAATAAGATATTTGTAGTGGCCCAAGAAACTGAGTATACGGTTTAACTTGCTCGCCATAAATATAAAAGTATTGTATTTAGCAAGTGCAAAAGTACAAAAAATAATCATTTTCTTTTTCTTTTCTCTCACTTATTTCGTAACTTTGCTGAAATTTTCTAATCAAACATTCCGAACAACAACTATCACTCATGGAAGAATATATCGTTTCGGCACGCAAATACCGCCCGATGACTTTCGACAGCGTGGTGGGCCAGCAGGCGCTCACCACCACGCTGAAGAATGCCGTCAGAAGCGGAAAGCTGGCACATGCCTACCTCTTCTGCGGACCGCGCGGCGTGGGAAAAACCACTTGTGCCCGCATTTTCGCCAAAGCCATCAACTGCCTTTCGCCCACTGAAAGCGGCGAGGCGTGCAACCAATGTGAATGCTGTCAGGCTTTTAACGAACAGCGCTCGTTTAACATCTTCGAGCTCGACGCTGCATCTAACAACTCGGTGGAAAACATCAAGTCGCTCATGGAGCAAACCCGCATACCGCCTCAGGTGGGACGCTACAAGGTGTTCATCATCGACGAGGTGCACATGCTCTCTACCCAGGCGTTCAATGCGTTCCTAAAAACACTCGAAGAACCGCCCGCACACGTCATCTTCATCCTCGCCACCACCGAGAAACATAAGATTCTGCCCACCATCATCTCGCGATGCCAAATCTACGACTTCGAACGGATGACGGTGCAGAACACCATCAACCACCTGAAGAGGGTGGCCGAGAAAGAGGGCATCACCTACGAAGAGGAGGCCCTGGCGGTGATTGCCGAGAAAGCCGACGGAGGTATGCGCGACGCACTCTCCATCTTCGACCAGGCGGCTTCGTTCTGCCAAGGCAACATCACCTACGAAAAGGTGATAGAAGACCTGAACGTGCTGGATGCCGACAACTATTTCCAACTGATCGACTTCGCACTGGAAAACAAGGTGAGCGACATGATGGTGTTGCTGAACAAGCTCATCGCACGAGGCTTCGATGGCGGAAACCTGGTGCTCGGACTGGCTGCTCACGCCCGAAACGTGCTCATGGCAAAAGACCCGCAAACGACCGCCCTGCTGGAAGTGAGCCAGAAGCAACGCGAACGATACCAAATACAGGCACAGAAATGTCCGGTGAACTTCCTCTATCAGGTGCTGAAACTGGCCAACCAGTGCGACATCAACTACAGGCAATCGTCGAACAAACGGCTGCTCGTGGAACTCACACTCATTCAGATTGGACAGATCACCCAACCCGAAGACAGCGACTCTCCTGCGGCGGGGCGTAGCCCCAAGAGATTGAAATCCCTGTTTAAGAAACTCATTGAAAACGTTCAGCAGAGACCGGCAGTGCAGGTGGCCGGGGCTGAACGCAGAAGAGAGGTGAGAAAGGAACCGCCAACCCCAACACCCACCATAACGCCAGCGGCTGCCACCCCAGCGGCTAAACCAAGAATGAAGATGGGAGGACTGCTCACGGGCACCTTCGGGGCACTGCGCAACAGCACGCAGACACAAACCGTGCAGGCTGAACCGGAAATAAAAGACAAACAGGCTCAGACGCTGTTCACTCAGGAACAGCTCGACTTGCAGTGGGTGGCTATGTGCAACCGCATGCCGCAACAGATGGTGGGACTGGCACAGCGCATGAAGAATCTGCATCCTACTATCAAGAACTATCCGGAGGTGGAAGTGGTTATCGACAACCAACAGCTGCTCGACCAGGTGAACGAAATTAAAGGACGCATCAGGGCCACCCTTTGCAACCGACTTGAAAACGCCGGCATACAACTGCAGCTGCGACTGGCTGAAGCAGATGAGATAAAACCCATTCTGAGCCGGCGAGAGGTGTTCGACCTGCTCTGCCAAGAGAACCCCGCAGTGCAGAAACTAACCAAAGCCCTGCAACTGCAACTGGCGTGAGGGGGGGAGAGCTGCGCTACGCTACGCTAAATGATAAATGAGGCGCTGCGCTACGCTACGCTAAATGATAAATGATAAATGATAAATGAGCTGCACAAGCGGATTCACTACATAATGTATCAAGAGATTATAGATTATTTCTACGGCGAAGGCGAAAGCAAGCTGAAGACGATTCTGATGGTTCACAGCCGGGGGGTGGCCAATAAAGCCCTGCGCATCTGTGATGCTCATCCCGAACTGAAGATGAACCGCGAGTTTGTGGAGCAGGCGGCCATGTTGCACGACATCGGCATCATCCGATGCCATGCGCCGGGCATCGAATGCCACGGCACAGAACCTTACATCTGCCACGGGCGCATTGGGGCTGCCATGCTGCGAGAAGAATTTGACACAGAGCCCACCCTTCGCTCGGCCCAAAGGGACGCTTGCCTTAGCAAGAACCCCTCCCCAGGGAGGGGAACGCTCAACGTTACACTCTCCACGCTCAACGCTTATGCCCGGGTTTGTGAGCGGCATACCGGAGCCGGACTCACCCGCGAAGAGATTATCAAACAAAATCTTCCATTGCCTTGGCAAGACTTTCTGCCAGAGACAATGGAAGAGAAACTGATTTGCTATGCCGACAAGTTCTTCTCGAAAACCCGGCCCGATGCCGAGAAATCATTCGAGCATGTGCTGCGCAGCCTCGAGAAGTTCGGCCCGGAAGGTGTGGAACGCTTCCTTGCATGGCACCGGCTGTTCGCCCTTTGAGGTTACAAAACAGCTGTAGGTTGCAAATAGCTGAGGGTTGCAAACTGCTTTAAAAACCTAAGCTCATTCGCGGCGCAGAAGGCGCTCTTCGGCGAAATGCTCCCACTTGGTGCCCGGCCGGCCATAGTTGGCATAGGGGTGGATGCTGATACCACCGCGCGGCATGAAGAAACCCGTAACCTCGATATACTTGGGGTCCATCAGCCGGATGAGGTCTTTCATGATGATGTTCACGCAGTCTTCGTGGAAATCGCCATGGTTGCGGAACGAGAAGAGATACAACTTTAGGCTCTTGCTCTCCACCATGCGCTGGTCGGGAACATAAGAGATGCGCATCTCACCGAAGTCGGGCTGCCCGGTGATAGGGCACAGACTGGTAAACTCAGGACAGTTGAAACGCACCCAATAGTCGTTCTCGGGATGCTTGTTCTGAAAGGATTCAAGCACCTCGGGTGCATACTGGTCGGTGTAGTGGGTGTCACTACCGAGGAGCTTCAGCCCCTCGTCTTTTCTTGATTCATTCATGTTTCTTGTTTTGTTAAAGAGGGTTTTGCAAGTACCCCTGCAGTTTATAATAACATGCAAAAGTAGTAATTATTTTCCATAAAAAGCATTTTTAACTATACAAAAGGAGTTTATTTGAAAACTTTTGCGTATATTTGCTCCGGCGGCCGACAACGACAACTGCTACCGCTGGGTGTTCATCCCCACAGGCGAAGAAGACACCTATTATATATATAATGTGGGGCGCCAACGTTTCATTGAGCCACTCGACTTAGGAACCTACCACACACTGAAGGGAGGAAAAACCTGGGTGTTCACGCCCAACAAGGTGCCCATTAAGCTAACGGCACTTGGCAACAACAAGTTCTCTATACGCACAGCCGAAACAAACCACAGGGCGCGGCAACAAACGCACCATGCTCTTGCGGGTGGGCATGATGGGATTCGAAAACACCAACATCCATCCCAACAGGTTCGCAATAACCATACCCACCAGCACCATGCCCAGCATTGAACGCGTGGAGGTGTATCAAACCAACAACCCGGAGTTCTATGCCGACCCTAACCCACGGCTGATGGCCTCGGTGGAGACACCGAACCAAAACTCGGTAGACATAGACCTTGCCGACTGCAAGCTCCGCAACACGGCCTCAACATCATCAAGGCTGCCGATGGAACCTGTAAGAAGGTTGTTATGAAGTAATAATCGGAATTTCGATATATCGATATTTCGAAATATCGACATATCGATGTATCGACATATCGACATATCGATGTATCGATATTTCGAAAAACCGAAAAATCAAAAAATAATTTAAAACAAAGAAAAAAATGGAAATTTCTCGTTTCGGCTTCTACTGGCTTGACACATGGGTTCTCTCGAACGTAATTCAATTGGCTACACAAGAGTTTTGCACACGATACCTGAATCACGCCAACGACCCGTGCGGACGAATGTTCGACCAGATGACAATGGCTGCACGATCTGCTCCTGCCAATATAGCAGAAGGAAGCTCACGGCACTCCACCTCTAAAGAGACCGAGATGAGACTGACTGATGTTGCTCGGGCTACTTTGGCAGAATTAGCCAACGACTACTTGAACTGGCTGCTACGACATGAGAAAGTTCCCTGGTCAACCCGTTCTGCCGAATATATGGCTGTGAATAACATCCGCCTTGACCGACCTGAATATAAAGACGATGTACTGCATAACAGTAGCATACACATTCTTGCACAGAAACATAAGTTCAAACCGTGGCTCGATAGCGGTGACTCATTAACCGCTGCCAACTGCATGCTTATTCTTTGCAACAGATTAATTCTGATGATTGGCCGCCAGATTGAGAGTCAATTGAACGCTTTCAAAGTGGAAGGAGGATTCACAGAGGCTCTCACCGCTGAACGACTCAGCTTCAGAACACAGCAAAGCCAACAGGCCGATGCTCCAACTTGCCCAAGATGCGGCAAGCCCATGCTCAAGCGAGTAGCCAAGAAAGGCATCAATTCCGGAAAAGAGTTTTGGAGCTGCAGTGGCTATCCGGAATGTAACGGAACCAGAAACGTCAACGAAAAATCTTAACCAACAACAATCTCGCCCGAACCGAAACAGCGGTGGTGGGCATCGTCGTAGAGCACACAGAACTGGCCGGGTGCCACACCATGGATGGGAGCATCGGCATGCACCATGAAACAACCGTTGCCCATTGGTTCAAGCCGGGCACGATGAAACTCGGGGGTGTGGCGAATCTTGAATGTTACTGCTGTGGGCAGCTCGCAAGGAGTGAGCAGGTGCATATCGACAATGGAGAAATCTTGCTTATAGGCTGTCGACGGGTCGTAGCCATTACTGACGTAGAGCACGTTCTGCTCTACGTCTTTTTTGATGACGAACCACGGACCACCACCCAGTCCGAGTCCTTTACGCTGACCGATGGTGTGGAACCACAGCCCACGGTGCTCGCCAATGCGCCGCCCGGTTTCCAACTCCACGATGTCGCCCGGCTGTTCGCCCAAGTAGCGGCGCACATAGTCGTTATAGTTCACCTTTCCCAGGAAACAGATGCCCTGCGAGTCTTTGCGGCGCGCATTCACCAGGTGCTCACGTTCGGCAATGTGGCGCACCTCGTCTTTCATGTAGTGGCCAATGGGGAAAAGGGCTTTCTGGAGCTGCCAGTCGTAGATTTGGGCAAGAAAGTCGGTTTGGTCTTTCACCGGGTCCGGACTGGTGGTGAGCCATTTCTGTCCGTCAATCCATTCGGTTTGTGCATAGTGACCAGTGGCAATGAGGTCGTAGTCGTGACCACGCTTGTCGTGGAAAGCTCCGAACTTGATGAGCCTGTTGCACATCACGTCGGGGTTGGGAGTGAAGCCGGCCTTCACCTTCTCCATGGTATAGCGCGTCACCTTCTCCCAATAGTCATGATGGCAGTCTACCACCTCCAAGCGGCAGCCATAGCGGTGGGCCACGGCGGTAGCCATTTCCATATCCTCTTCAGATGAGCAGTCCCATTCTTCCTGTTCCTCCGGTCCAATCTTGATATAGAAACAGTCGGGATGCAACCCCAACCGTGCCAGCTCATACACCACCACGCTGCTGTCCACTCCACCCGAGAGCAGAACCGCAATCCGCTTATCTTTGATTTCCTCTACATTCATATCGTTGCTATTTGGGTGCAAAGGTAACGCTTTTTCCGCAATCAGCAAAAAAAAGTGGGAGCGTCCTCTGAAAGATGCTCCCACACTAAACATTTGATATAGAGTTTTTACTGAACTTCGTTCATGTACCAGGTAAGAACCACAGTGCCTTCTTCATCAGATATGTCAGATGATTCAAACTCACCACTTTCTCTTGTTGTAAGCTGGTTACCACGGAAGCCAATCTTTATAACTCCCGAGCCAGAGGTGTACATGTTATCATAGTCCCATGAATAATACATCTCTCCCTCGGCCTCGTTTTTCCAGCTCCAGGTGGCAACGGCAAGTCTGTCGCCTGAATATTGCACCATGTAGGTTCCGGCCTTAGTGAAGATAACACGCAGTGGAGCGTCTTTCATGAGTTTAATCTCGTCTTCGTCGGAAATCTGGTCGGGACTGCCGGGGAATTTCTTAATATCTTCTTCAGAAAGCATGCCATTGTTCTTCATGTCGTTGAACAAATTCCATGCTCCATACTTGTCGTAGGTGTATTCGCCATCGAGGTAGGTTCTGCCAGCCACCACCACTTTCATGCTGAAGCTGGCAATCTGCCAAGTGCGGCACAGATTACGGGTCATCTCGCTCTCGGGAGCCTGGTTGCTCTCGGCTGCGGTGAGGGTGTAGGGGGTGCCGCCGGTTTCAGTGATCTGAAGGGAAACAGCATTATCGGTGCTGCCGGTGATGACGATGGTTCCGAAGCCTTCAAGCTGATATTCGGTATCGCTAATCTTGGTGTATTTGCCATAGATGATGTTGCCGTTGGTGGCACGGGTACCGGCTTCGGGACGGGCGAGGAACTTCGACACCACATTGGTGGTGAGGGCCACGGGGCGCACATAGCGATAACCGCGCTTGGTGATGATGTAGTCGCCGCTGGCAGTAAGTTCGATAGACTGGTAGGCAGCATTGGTGTTTTGAATCTCATACTTGGCAGCAGTCGATTCATACTTAGGAGCAGAAAGGCTGGTGCCTCCGTCGCTGTCGCTGCTACAAGCGGTGAACAAGGTTGTTCCGAACACAAGGGCGAGTAATACTCCCCCCACAAAGTTAAGCTTCATTTTCTTCATTGTTGTTTTTTGGGGTTATAAAAGAAGGGAGGCACCGTATGCAAGCACCTCCCCGAGATTATTCTTAAGGTGGGTTCTATTAATTCCCACCTTAAAAGAACGATGCCGTTTGGCACAAGCTTTTAGAGTTTGAACTTGTAACCCACGGTGAACTGGATAACCTGGTTCTTACCCTCTTTATTCATGAGGGCATTCTTTTTGTTGACTTTCGTCAATCCGAACACATAGCGCAGGTCAAAAACAATGTCGCTAACCTCGTAAGACACACCCACGGGAATGCCGAGGTCGAACTTCTTGGCATCTTTCTTAACGTCATGACCATCGTATTCAGCCTTGAGCAGGTAGCCCGGCTGTACACCAGCCTTCACAGCCAGTCCGTTCCAAACATAGTAGTTAGCCAGGATGGGCACGTTGATATAGCTGGTCTCGGTTTTCTTGCCTGCACCACCATCGTCCTTAGAACCCTGGAACGAATAGAACAAGCCAGCGGTAACGCCCAACTTCTCGGTAACACCATATTCAGCATTGGCACCAAGCTCGAAGAAGGTATTGAACTTCTGCTTGTCTGTTGTAATCTTGGCATAGTTCACACCCACGGTGGGAGCGATTGAAAGCTGACCAACTTCGTTCTGAGCATTTGCAGTTACTGCACCCAGCAGAATAGCTGCCATAACTAATAATTTTTTCATAAGTCTTAAATTTTAAAGAATTAATAGTGTTATTTAATAAGTATCTCTCTCTGACAGAAGTGGGGTGATTAACGCTGCAAAGATAGGATTTAATTTGACACCATCAACATTTATTTAGTTAATAAAGATTAAAAGCAAAACATATTCTTTCTTTCAAAAAACCCTTTCAAAGAGCTTTATTCCCTTTAGGTTCCGTAAAATCCCTCTCAATTCAAAATTTCTTACTGCAAGCTCTGTTGATAAGTATTTTTTTTATTATCTTTGCAACGTATAACATAAACCTATCCTATTAAAGCCTATGAAACCAATTCAACCTCATCGCAACCATGCAAAGTCTGGCCTTCTAACCTTGCTTGTGCTTTGGCTGACCTGCGCCAACGCTCTGGCACAAACCTTCGACCGCCCCGAGGCGTTCCGCATCATTGGCGAAGCCGATGCCGACGAACCGGCAGTGGCGCTGTTGCACTCTCATCTTACACTGAACAACAACCGCTCGGCTACACCTATTTATATAGGCAGGCATGGCAGCAAGGCGGTGCGGAAATTCAAACACCTTATTCCCCAGCAAGCTGAAGGCTACTACCTCTCGCTTTCACCGAAACAAATTGTGGTGGCCGGGCGCGACGATGCGGGCACTTTCTATGGGGTGCAAACCCTGCTGCAGCTGTTGCAAGGAGAAGAACTGCAAAGCACCGAAAAGGTGGACGCGCCGGAGATGCCGGAGCGAGGGGTTATAGAAGGATATTATGGAAACCCCTATACACACACCGACCGTCTGCGACTGTTCGACTTCATGGGCAAACAGAAGATGAACGTGTTTGTGTATGGACCCAAAGACGACCCCTACCACCGCAGCCACTGGCGCGAGCCCTACCCTGCAGATGAAGCCGCCCGCATGAAAGAACTTATCAGGGCTGCAAGGCAAAACCATGTGAAGTTTGTGTGGGCGGTGCACCCGGGCGGCGACATCCAGTGGAACCTGAAAGACAGTCTGGCCATCATTGACAAGTGCGAACGGATGTACGAAATAGGCGTGCGCTCGTTCTGCGTGTTCTTCGACGACATCAGCGGCGAAGGGGCAAGGGGCGAGAAACAGGCTGCTCTGCTCAACTACATGACCGACAACTTCGTGCGCCGCCATGCCGACGTGGAACCGCTGATGATGTGCCCCACACAATACAACAAGAGCTGGTCGGGCGGACCTTACCTCACTACATTAGGCACCGTGATGTATCCCGAAGTGCGCATCATGTGGACCGGGGCCACGGTGGTTGACATGATTGACCGTGAAGACATGGAATGGATCAATGCGCAGATTCGGCGCAAAGCCTACATCTGGCTCAACTATCCCGTCACCGACTACTGCATCGACCACCTGCTGATGGGTAAAACATACGGCAACGCACCCGACATTGGCCCGCTGGTGAGTGGTTTCTGCTCGAACCCGATGGAATATTGCGAGGCTTCGAAACTGTCGCTCTACAGCATTGCCGAATATGCTTGGAACCCTTCACAGTATGATGCCGAAGCATCATGGCAAAGGGCCATCGACTACCTGATGCCTGCACACCGCGAGGCTTTCAGAACCTTCTGCGAGAATAACATAGACCTGGGCATCACCGGACACGGACTGCGCCGCGAGGGGGAGTCGCCGCTGTTCCGTGCCGCCGGCGATAACAACAACTTGTTGGAATTCTATTTTCAGGGACTCATTGATGCTGCCGACGAACTGCTCGCCGACTCTTCAGAACCGGAACTGAGCAAGGAGATCAAACCTTGGGTGCTCTCAATGAAGACTACAGGACAGCGCGGACTGGCAGTGCTCGACATGAGAAAGGCGCTCGCCGGAGTGAAGGAAACAGAAAAGGTTCGCGGCTACCACCACTGGAACGAACAGCGGTTTATCAACAGCTACCTGAACTATGACCAAATCACCGAGCAGCAACTGGCTCTTCGCTCGCGCGACTTTGAAGGAAGCATTAAGATTGCATCGCCGGTGGTGGCTACGAACTTTGTGGAGCCGTGGCTGCGCGAACAAACGCAAAACCTTGCTGAGGAATATAAGCAATGCTCGCAATACCGCATAGAGGTGTTCCCACAGCAGATTCGATTGCAGGGAACGTATTTCATCAAGGCCAACGGAAACTTCCTCACCGACACCAACCCGCAACAGCCCAACCTGCAGGCAACCTTCGTGACTGAACGCGACACCATTAACCCGCAACGGCAGGAGTGGACCATCACGCTGAATGCCAACACGGGGCGTTACCAGCTGGTGAACAACCAGGCGCGCCGATACCTGAACGAGGTGGGACGATTTGGGCAGAACCCCTATAACGAAACGTGGAACACCTACGAGCTGACGCTGAAGAACGGCCACTATGCCATTCGCAATGCCGAGAACGGCGGCACCAACTACTGGACCGTAACGCCCGACGGCCTCCACATCGGATTCACCGGGAAAGACCCGTTCTGGTTCGAGATTGTGCCAGTGGAGTGAATATGTTGTTAATACGCCTCGCGATACTTGTTTTCGTCTTTGTCTTGCAACATGGAAAGATACGACTGATAGCGCGAGACGGCTATATAATGGTCTTCCACTGCCTTGAGCACGGCGCAGCCGGGTTCGTGGGTGTGGGTGCAGTTGCTGAAGCGGCAGTCTTTCGAGAAATGAAAGATATCCTTGAAATAGCTGGTGAGCTCTTCCGGCTCTATGTCGAAGGTGCCAAAGCCCTTGATGCCCGGTGTGTCGATGAGCCATCCTTCGCCGGGCAGCGGAATCATCTCGGAGAAGGTAGTGGTGTGCATGCCCGTGTTGTGGGCATCGCTTATTTCTGCCGTGCGCAACTGCACACCGGGCAGCAGGCGGTTGATGAGGGTAGACTTGCCCACCCCGCTGTGTCCGCTCAGCAGCGTCACCTTACCTTGCATCAGCTGGTGCAGGCGGTCGATGCCGTAGCCGGTTTCGGCCGAAACACTCTCGCACTGATAACCCACGGTATCGTATAGCTGCATCATCATATCCTGATAGTGCAGCTCGTCGGCCGAGAGCAGGTCGCGCTTGTTGAACACCAGCACCACCGGCACGCGGTAGGCTTCGGCCGAAGCCAGAAAGCGGTCTATGAACACCGTGCTGGTTTCGGGATAGTTGATGGTGACGATGAGAAACACCTGGTCGACATTGGCTGCCAGGATATGACTCTGCTTCGACAGGTTCGACGACTTGCGGATGATGTAGTTCTTCCGGTCGTCAATGGCTGTAATCCATCCGGTTTCGCCATCTATGCGCACCTCCACCCTGTCTCCAACCGCCACGGGGTTGGTGCTGCGAATACCTTTCAGCCGGAAATTGCCCTTCACCTTACACGAAAAAAGCTGGCCATCGTCTGAGCGGACGGTGTACCAGCTTCCTGTATTTTTTATAACGAGGCCTTTCAAAACAAAAGCTATTTACTAAGAACTAAAAACTAAACGGTCATGATTTCCTTGTTCTTGGCATCGAGCAGCTCGTCGAGCTTCTTGATAAACTTATCGTGCAGCTTCTGCAGCTCAAGCTCGGCATCCTTTTCGTTATCCTCGCTCAGGCCGTCTTTGATGGCTTTCTTCAGTTTATCCTTCACTTCGCTACGCACATTGCGCACCTCCACTTTGGCCTTCTCACCAATCTTGTTGCACTGCTTCACCAGGTCGCGGCGGCGCTCTTCGGTGGGTTGCGGAATGGCAAGACGGATAATCTCGCCGTTATTCTCGGGTGTGATACCTACGTCGCTGTCCATGATGGCTTTCTCTATGTCGCGTATGGCCTTGCGGTCCCAGGGCTTGATGGCAATGGTTCGGGCATCGGGACAAGAGACATTGGCAACCTGGTTCAACGGAACCATTGAACCGTAAGAATTAACACGCACACCATCGAGGATGGCTACATTGGCGCGTCCGGCACGAATCCTGTTCAGCGAATCTTCGAGAAACATCGCTGCCATCTCCATGCGCTCTTCGGCACCGTTAAGAGTTTCCTTTACGTCTATCATATTATAAAATTTTAATTAGTTGGCGAGTTGAAGCTTGTTGTGCACAAAGATAGACAATATATTTCAATACCGCAACTCTTTGGTTAAAATTTTTGCAATCTTTTCAAGATAGAGGGCATCCACCTCGTCGAACGTTGCAAGCTCTGTACTGTCGATGTCGATGACTGCTGCCACCCTGCCGTCGGTTCTGAAAACGGGAGTGACAATCTCAGACCGGCTCAGCGAACTGCAGGCAATATGGCCGGGAAATTCTTCCACATCGGCCACAACCAGCGTTCGGCCTTCTGCCCAGGCGGTTCCGCACACACCTTTCCCGTATGGAATGGTGTAGCAGGCCACGCTGCCCTGAAACGGGCCCAGTTGCAACACGCCATGTTGCTGCGTTCCTGTTGAAGCGCCTTGTTCCTGCTCTCTCGGCAACTCCTTCACCAGATAGAACCCTACCCAGAAAAACTCTTCGGGGAACATTTCTTTCATGGCAGCCGCAGTGTTGGCCAGCATGCCCGTGGCATTGTCTTCGCCTGCAATCAAGCTCTCCACCTGCCTGCAAAGCAGTTCATATTTCTCTTGTTTCGTTTCCATCGATGAAAGGTTGAATGGTGTTGGTGAGTTCGACAAAGTCGGCCACCGAAAGCTGTTCGGGTCGCCGGGTTAGCATGGGGTTATCTGAGGTGGCAACAAGCAGCTCACAATCTGAGGGCAGCATCTGCCGAAGCGACACGCGCAACATCTTGCGCCGCTGGTTGAACACGGTTTTCACCAGTCGCTTGAAGAGTACCTCGTCGCATCCCAGGGTTTCCACCTTGTTGCGCGTCATGCGAATAACAGCACTCTTCACCTTGGGTGGCGGGTTGAACACATGCTCGTCTACGGTGAAGAGATATTCCACATCATACCATGCCTGAATCAGCACCGAGAGGATGCCGTAGGCCTTGTTGCCCGGAGCCGATGCGATGCGCAGTGCCACCTCGCGCTGAATCATGCCCGTGCAGCAAGGCACCAGGTGGCGGTAGTCGAGCATCTTGAAGAAGATTTGCGACGAGATGTCGTAGGGATAGTTGCCTGTGAGCACAAAGGGCTGTCCGTCAAACACATCGTTGAGGTCCATTCTCAGGAAGTCGTCACCGATGATGCTGTCGCGCAACTGCGGATAGGTCGCGTTCAGGTAAGCCACGCTCTCGCGGTCGATCTCCACCGCCTTCACCATTCGCTGTTTCGTAACTAAGTATTGTGTGAGCACCCCCATGCCCGGACCAATCTCGAGCACGGGGATGTTCGGACAGGCATCCACCGTATCGGCAATGCGCCGTGCAATGCCAAGGTCGGTGAGGAAATGCTGTCCCAGGTTTTTCTTTGCCTTTACTTGCTTCATGCCATCTTGTTCAGTAGGTGACCCTCGCTTACTTGACGGGAATCTCTTCGAGTGTCTTCTTCAGCAGTTGCCAGAAGGGTGCTACCGATGCGATGAGGGCACGTTCGGTGGTGGTGTGCGGACTCTTCATGGTGGGTCCGAGCGAGACTACGTCGAGGTGTGGGTACTTGCCCAGGATGACCGAGCACTCCAGTCCGGCATGGTCTACCTGAATGATGCCGTCTGTTCCGTTCAGTTCCTTATACACGCGCAGCAGCAGGTGCAGGATCTCACTGTCGGGGTTGGGGTCCCATCCGCCATAGCTGCCGGCTGTTTCCACCTTCATGCCGGCCATGTTGAAGCAGCTTTCGAGTGTGCTCACTATGTAGGCTTTCATATCCTCACGACTGGAGCGGGCCAGAATCTTGATGGCTGCCTTACCTTCGGCAATGTCGATGATGGCGAGGTTCGAAGATGTTTCCACCACGGTGGGGTAAGAAGGAATCATGCGAATAACCCCATTGTGACACGCATAGATGGCATCGATGATGTTGTCTTGAATCTCAACAGGCACCTCAGTCTTCGGGGTTTCCACCTCTTCAACAATCACTTCAATACCGCTCTCAATGGTTTTATACTCATCGGTGAAGGTTTCCAGATAGTCGGCGCAGAGTTCGCGCAAGGCCTCCACATTCTCTTTGGGCAGGGTGAGCACCGTTTCGGCTTTGAAGGGGATGGCGTTGCGCATGTTGCCGCCATGCCAGGTGGCAAGTCGGGCTTCGCATTCTTCAATGGCATCGCGCACAATCTGCACCATCAGCTTGTTGGCATTGCCACGCCCCTCGTGAATCTCCAATCCGCTATGACCGCCGCGCAGTCCTTTCAGCGTAATGCGCACGGCCGCGTCGCTGGGGTCGGTTTCCACTTCCTTATATTCGAGTGTGGCAGTAACATCAATGCCGCCGGCCGAACCTATCACAAACTTTCCCCAGTGCTCAGAGTCGAGGTTGAGCAAGATGTCGCCTTTGAGCATTCCTTCGGGCAGGTCGTTGGCTCCATACATGCCTGTTTCCTCGTCGGCAGTGATCAGGGCCTCAATGGGACCGTGGCAGAGCGTCTTGTCTTCCATCACCGACATGATAGCAGCCACGCCCAGTCCGTTGTCGGCACCGAGGGTAGTTCCCTTAGCCTTCACCCACTCGCCATCAATCCAGGGCTGTATGGGGTCGGTTTCGAAGTTGTGGGTCGATTCGGGAGTTTTCTGCGGCACCATGTCCATGTGTGCCTGCAGGATAACGCCTTTGCGATTCTCCATGCCTGCCGAAGCGGGCTTGCGCATCACCACGTTGCGGCCTTCGTCGATGAAAGCTTCCACACCGGACTGTTTGGCAAAGTCGAGCAGAAACTGTTGTACTTTCTCTAAGTGTCCGCTTGGGCGGGGAACTTGTGTGAGTGCATAAAAGTTACGCCAAATGCACTCGGGGTTGAGTTTCGTAATTTCGTTTTCCATAATTCAAATGATTTCTTTAATCCTATAATAGTTTTTGATTATCTATTGCATGCTCTTCTGCGGCTTCAAAGGCTTCGCCTTTTCGCCCTCGCACCCTCCATGCAGCGAAGAAGCCCAAAGCCACCACAAGCAGGGTTTGAACAGAGTGCACAATGAGCACGAAGTAGAGGGCTTCGTTATCGGCCACGCCATAGAGAATGAGCATGGTCTTCACGGCGAAGTGCCACGGGCCGGCTCCATTGGGGGTGGGCACCACCACGGCAATGCTGCCCACAATGAAAGTTACCAGCGCACAGCCTAAGCCCAAGTGGGCGGTAGATTCGAAACAGAAGAAGGTGAGATAGTAGTGAAGGAAGTAGCTTGCCCATATTGCAAGCGTAAAGAAGAGGAACAGGGGAATGTTGCGCACCTTGCGCAGCGAGATGATTCCCTGCCAAATGCCGGCAAGCAAATCTTTCACCTTATTATATATAGTGAGCTTGCGCAGCAACAGCCAGGCCAACACACCAATGGCCATCAGGCAAACCAGCGTTACCATCCAGCCGGCATGGGTGAACCGGTTGACGATGGCATCGATGCTGGTGCCGGTTTCGTTGAAGAAAGTCATGAACACGGGCAACTGGCAAGCAAAGGTGATGGCGGCAATGAGCAGCACCAACAACGAGTCGATGGCGCGCTCGGTAACCACCGTTCCCAATGCTTTGGGAAAGGAAACGCCATCGTAGCGCTTGAGCACTCCGCAACGGGCAAACTCGCCAATGCGGGGCACAATCAGGCTCACGGCGTATGAAAGGAAGATGGAATAGATGGCGGTGGATGTGCGGGGATGCTCGCCAAGCGGTTCCAGCGACTGCCGCCACCGCCAACCGCGAAACATCTGAGCCAGAACGCCAAAGGGGAATGAAAGCAACATCCATGTCCAGTTCATCCGATGAAAAAGCACATGGCGAACCTGTTGGAAGTCAAAGTCGCGATACATCCAATAGAGAATGGCACTGCCCAGCACCACCGACAGCACAATCTTTAATATATTGTTGGTAATTGATTTCATCTACTGCAAAAGTACAGCAAATCGGTGATAGCACAAAATTATAACTTCGCTTTTAACCTTTCTGGTATATTAATTTTTCTTAATTAAGCTTTCATCCCGAAACTCTTCTCTCTTTTTATTTGTAATTTTGTGCGATATATGTACACCGGCGAACAAACAATAACAAAAACCTCTAAATAAAATGACAAAGAAAATTATCCTTTCATTTCTGTCGTGGCTGCTGATGGTTCCGCTGTGGGCTGCCAACACCGTAACTACCGTTGAGCAGGTAACAGAAGAAGTTACACTCACCGAAGCCGTCGACTACCACATCACGTCAACCACCCCCTTCTCTCTGACGGGAAAGATTAATCTCGAAAACGAGAACGCCGTGGTTATCTTCGACAACCTGAAACCCAGCCAGGCCGGGCCGTGGCTTTCCTACATCCGCAAAGGCGGCGTCTCGCTGCAGAGCGGCGCCACCTGCCAGGTGCGCATCTTCGACTGCGGTTCGCTCATCCTGCCCTTCGGCGAAAGCGTGAAACCGCTCACCGTTTATGCCGATCGCAACTTCGAAGGCAGCTATACCGATAACTTCGACCTGAGCAACTCAGGCGGATATATGAACACGCTTTCTTCGGCTCAGATGAACAACGGCTTCAAGTCGTTCCGCCTGAAGCGCGGCTACATGGTCACTTTTGCACTGAAGTCGGGAGGATATGGCTACAGCCGATGCTTCATTGCCGACCTTGCCGACCTGGAGATGAACCTGCCGCTCATCATGCAAGGGCGTGTGTCGTCGTACCGCATCTTCAAATGGCAGAACATCAGCAAGCGTGGCTATGCAGGAACCGACCCCACGGTGAACGGCCTGCTCAACACCACTTGGTTCTATGGATGGAATGCCGACGGCGGAAACCAATATCCCGACCGGGAATATGTGCCGCAGCACCACCACGAGGGATGGCCTTCTATCGAAGACGTGGGCCGCAACGGAACATCGGCTCATGCACTGGGCAACAACGAACCTGACAACACCGGCGACGACCGCGAACAGGTGAACACCGTTGACCAAGTGCTGGCTAACTGGGAAAAGATGATGGCCACCGGAAAACGCCTCGGCTCACCGGCCATGTCGGGCAACAAGACTTGGATTTCGCAATTCTTCGACTCTATCGACGCACGCGGCTGGCGCTGCGAGTTTATCGCCGTGCACGACTATAACCTCAACGACCGCGGTTCGAAGATTTGGAACGTTAACGACTACAAAAGCTGCGCCAACGGCCGCCCCGTGTGGCTCACCGAAATGAACTATGGTGCTAACTGGACCAGCTGGCCCGGCAGCAACACCAACGGCAACGCAGCCAACTATAAGATTGAACTCGATCACTTCGGGCCCACCATCGACGGTTACAACGAAACAGACTATGTGGAACGTTATGCATTCTACAACTGGGTGCAAGACTGCCGCATGGTGTATAACTCGGGCGACGCATCGCTGGCCGAAAAAAACTACCTCACCCCAATGGGCGAATACTACGCAGCCGTTCACCCCGGACTGGCCTACAACGCCGCCTACGACATTGCGCCCAAGAACCCACGTACCTATAAACCCGAAATCACTTCCACCAACTTTACTGCTGCACAAATGAAGTTCACACTGAAGTTCAGCTGCTACAACGGCGACCTTGCCGACTCTATCGTGGTGGAACGCAAAGACGGCACCAACGGCAACTGGAAAGGAGTGAAAACATTCCCGCTGAGCGAATCGAACACAAACCTGAGCTATGGTGATGTGGTTGAGAACGCAGGCACCTACACCTACCGCATTGCCGAACACATGTTTAACGGAACGGTGAAATACTCTGAAGAAGTCTACAACGTGATTGAGGGTGCCGACGGAACCGCAGACCTGCAATATGGAACGCTCTCGGCCAGCAGCACCGACAACATCTATGCCTTCATGAAAGAGAACTATACCGAGAACCCGGCCATCATCACCGGCGGAACTACCTATAAGAATACCTCGTTCGCACCTGTGGAGAACATTGTCAGCATCTCGCGCTCAGGATACTTCACCTTCAAATACTTCCCATGGACGCTCTCAACGTCAACCACGTTCACCAAGGCCGAGACCACATCCTACCTCATTGCCCAGACAGGCCGTGGAACCATCGGCACACTCAACTACGAGGCCGGTCCCATCGTGAATGCCAGCAACCGACCGCAACGCATCAACTCCGATACCACCGAGGTTACATTCAAGCAACCCTTCGAAACCATACCCGTGGTGATGGTGTCGCCCTACGGCAACTCACTGAGCTATCCCGTCACCGCACGGGTCTTCGACATCACCACCGAGGGATTCAAAGTGAAACTGCAACGACAGGAAGGCATCGAGAGCAACACCAAGCCCAATGCCAACTGCTCTTATCTGGCCATAGAACAGGGACAAACCAGCAACGGAGTGGGCAAGCTCATTACCGTCGATACCACATCGGTGAGAATTACTCGTCCGAATAGTCCAACTCCCATCAACTACAACTCTGAAACGGAACTCACCAACCCCATCTTCCTCATTCAGCAGCAAACACTCAACCACAACCTGCAGGTTATCCTCCGCATCGTTTCAACTACTTCAACACAGGCTTCCATACGCATTCAGCCCGACGACACCGCTACCGGACGAATCTTCAACACCAACAAGCCTTATTCCGAAAGAATGGGTTACATCGTGGTCAGCGACGACCCGAACTACACCAATGCCATCGGCACCATTGCTGCCAACGGCAAAGTGCAGGGCAAGCTCGTGGTTTATGGCGACCCCGAGGCCAATGCCCTTGGTGTGAAAGACCCGGAGGCCACCGAAGTAACGGTCTTCAGCGCCGGCGGTCAGAAGCTGCTGAGCCAGCCGCTCACAGAAGGCCGCGCCACCCTGAACCTCTCTACACTCCCCAGCGGCGTCTACATCGTGCGTAGCAATGCCAACCACACCACCAAGATTGTGAGACAATAAAAACCAAAACCAAAGAAGGGGCGGCATAATTGAGATATAGATCTAACTATTTCACTATTATGTCGCCCCTCCGGGGCTTTAGTCACACCCTAATGACCGATTTGGGTTTAACCCGAATCGGTCATTAGAATATAACTATCTAAAAAACAATGGGGGAAGGACGCTGAAGGCGTCCACTCTCAGTAACCGGGGGTACGAGCGTAGCGAGCACCCCCGGATTCGGCTGCCAATCCA
>CACXFT010000026.1 GCA_902767045.1 uncultured Prevotellaceae bacterium
AAAATATTGTTTCTTTCAATGTTCCAGCCCTATATATATTATATAAGGTGGAAACGTTTGTTCTGTTCTCTAAGGATGACTATCCAATATTAAGTTAAAAGAATTGATCGGTTCATTATTTAAACCCTTCTGCACATCTGTGAAAGACGTGCAAGCTTTTCTTGTACTAACTTCTCTGTCTGTATGTAAGTTTTTCAAAGAACTCTTTCTTGATGGCCCCCGTTTTTGTTGGAAGCGAGTGCAAAGGTATAGCTTTTTCTGTTACCCACCAAACATTTTCGGGAAAAAGTTTCAAAAAAGCCTGTTTTTTGCTTGATTCTTGACATAAATCAAGCCAAGAGTGTTGTTTTTACCCTTATTCTGCCATTTTTATCGCTGTTTACAGCTTCACCGCAGAGATGTCTATGAGGTTGTTAACGATGGCGTAGATGGTAAGCCCGGCAGGTGAGTGTATCTGCAATTTCTTTGCAATGTTTCGACGGTGTGTGATAACGGTGTTGATAGAGATGCAGAGGTGGTCGGCAATTTCTTTATTGGTCATGCCCTGCACCAAGCTGATGATGACATCTTTTTCGCGTTCGCTGAGTGAGTCACTGTTATCTGATGTTTGACTGATCATATTAGATATTTTCAGCGTCACGTCGTTTTGCTTCGACTTTGTTTCCAGTCGGCGTATGGCAGGAATGAAGATTTCGTCTTCAACTTTGGCGTGCTGCGAAAGCCATTCCTCGTTGTTGTATATGTCGTAGAGTGTGGCCGAGAGCTGGTTGTTGTGTAGTCCGTCGCTGGGCAGATATTTGATGATGATGTTTTTCAGCTCGCGCAGCTTCACGTCGGTCTGCCCATGGTGTTTCGAATAGGTTTCAATGTCGTAGGCATCTTCCACCTTATTATTTATTAGGTTCTCCACATAGGGGAAAACGGTTTTCTCTTCATACTTCATGTGCGCCCGAATGCTGTGGGCATACTCATCGTAGAGGCGCATGATGAGCCGTGCAAGATTGTCTTTGAGGTCGAGCGCTTCTTCCAATTCCTTTCTGATGAAGGGAAGCTGGAAGTCGAGGTAATAATCGTGCGATGCCTTCAGGTAGTGCATGAGTGTGGGAATGCTCAAGCGGTCGGCATCTTCATAGTCGCGATAGCCGTTGATGGTAAAGTTCACCACAGCAAGGAATGTATATGTGTCTACGCCCTGATCTTCGCAAACCTCTCGCACTGTTTTGTCGCCAAAGCCCAGGTTGATGCCAAAGGAGCCCAGGCTTTGCAGAATATTATAGTTATCTTTGATGATAGAGATGAGCTTATCACCCGGTTCATACATCTTCTGATTCTTCATAATATACCTATTTATAATTACGCATGCAAAATAACAAAAAAAAGTTGAAACGGGCAATCACCATAAATAGGTAATTTACCAGTAAGAGTTTACCAATTATTCAGTATTGCCGCATTCACAGGGAACCTATACCTTTGCATCGGAAAATTTCAGTGATACCAAGTACGGATATTTTTAAAATTATAGATAGATAAATGAAGACAACTTACAAAACCCTGTTGGCCTCGGTGCTGTTGCTCACGGCAACAGCCACGCAGGCACAGGTGAATGCCGGCGACAGTGTGATGCAGCATGCCGGTGGAAACCGCCTGAGCATTGGCGGTTACGGCGAGATTGGTTACAGCCGCAATTTCTACAGCGACCATGTGAGCCGCTACAGTCAACCCGAAGAGCACAAGGGCGACCCCACACACGGCCGTCTCGACATTCCTCACGCTGTGATTTACTTAGGTTACGACTTTGGCAAGGGTTGGACTTTCGGTACCGAGATTGAGTTTGAGCATGGTGGTGCCGGCATTGCCTATGAGAAAGAAGACGAGGAAGGCGGTGAATGGGAGCAGGAAACCGAGAAAGGCGGCGAGGTGGAACTGGAGCAGTTCTGGATTCAGAAATCGTTTGCTCATTGGGCAAACATCCGTGCCGGACATATTGTGGTGCCCGTTGGACTGAACAACGCCTATCACGAACCGCTGAACTTTTTCACCATTTACAGACCCGAGGGTGAGAACACCATCATGCCGAGCACATGGCACCAGACGGGTGTGAGCTTCTGGGGACGGCACGGCGACTTCCGCTACGAGGCTCAGGTGCTGGGCGGACTGAATGCCGACCAGTTTACCAACACGGGATGGATTCACAAGGGGCACAAGTCGTCGACCGAGTTCGACGTAGCCAACAAATTTGCCGTGGCCGCACGCTTAGACAACTATTCCCTGCCCGGCTTGCGCATTGGCTTGAGCGGTTACTTTGGCGAGAGCATCGGCAACAGCTATCCGCGCAACAAGAACGGCATCGACGACGAATACCGTGGACGGGTGCTCATTGGGGCCTTCGACTTCACCTACTATGGTCACAACTGGATTGTTCGCGGACAGGCCGACTATGGCTATCTGGGCGATGCCGAACAGTTGAAATATGTATATAACCGACTCAACTCCAAGTCGCCCTATAAGCATTCGGCCTTCGTGAGCAAAAACGCCTATGCTGTGGGCATTGAGGCCGGATATGATGTATTCTCGCAGATAAGCAAGCTGCACGAGCGCGACCAGAAGCTCTATGTGTTTGGACGCTACGAACAATACAACCCCTACGCAAGCAACACCAAAGGCACTGCCTACGACTACACAGAGGTGAAACGCATGGCTGCCGGCATCAACTACTATCCCGTTCCGCAGGTGGCAGTGAAAGCAGAATTCTCGAAAAGGTTCCTCAAGTCGGCCTACAACGACGAACCCTCGCTGAACATAGGCATTGCCTACGAAGGTTGGTTCGACACAGGCCACCGCAAGCTGGCCAAGAAAGAACAACACGACTACGAACAGCTTCAGCAGCGCATCAACGACCTGCAGCGACAGCTCAACGAACTGAAAAAACAATAACAACAGTCACACGATATCATAAAGTCTTAAAACATTAATCATAACAAAACAATGAAAAAACATTTCTTACTCATGTCGGCTCTTCTGATGAGCCTCACCTTCACCGCCTGCAGCGATGACGACGACAACGACAGCCCCGCAAACGGTGAGGAGTCAACCATTGTTGACGATGCCAAGTACAAAGACCGCACCTATGGTAACCAGGCCATCGATGCCTGTGCCGATGTGGTTACTCAACTTGAACAAGCCAACGGCGTTATTGCCAGCGTGAACCTCACCACTGAGCAGGAAACCTATCTGCGCAACACGCTTTCGGGGTTGGTGAGCAATGTGATTGTTCCCACCTACACCGACCTGGCCGACGACGTGGAGCACCTGGAGGCTACACTCAATGGGCTCACCGTGAACACCATCACACAAGAGCAGATTAACACTGCCTGCAACGATTTTAAAAAGGCCCGCCAGCACTGGGAGCGTTCGGAAGCATTCTTGATGGGTGCAGCCAGCAATTTCGACATCGACCCCACCATCGACTCTTGGCCGCTGAACCGCACACTGTTGCTGAGCTACTTCAACAACGGCATGAACGACGAGATGCTCGAAGATGCCACCATACTTGGCTTCCATGCCTTGGAGTTCATTCTCTTCCGCAACGGACAGCCCCGCAAGGTGGCCGAACTGAAGGCCAACGACACCTATAAGACCTTCGAGGGTGTGAGCGGCGAGAAAGAACTGAAGTATGCTCAAACCATTTGCACACTGCTGAAACAACGCTGCTGCCAGCTGCAAGTGGCTTGGGAGGGTGAAACCACTGCCAACGCAGCCCGCGTGGCCATTGTGAAGGCTGCCGGACTGAAATATACTACAGACAACGGCCTCAGCTTTGGCGAGAACCTCACACAGGCTGGCCTGAACACCAAGAGCACCTTCCGCACCCTGAAAGCTGCCATAGCACAGGTGCTCTCCGACGACGAGGGTAGCTGCGTGGGCATTGCCAACGAGGTGGGAACAGCCAAGATTGCCAATCCTTTCGCAGCCGGCGACATCTCGTATGTGGAGTCGCCCTACAGCTACAACTCGATTGTAGACTTCCAGGATAACATGCGCTCCATCCGCAACGTGTGGTATGGTTCCACCACGGGCAACATTGCCGAAAACAGCTTTGCTCGTTTCTTCCAGGCTGTGAACACACCCGTGGGCGTGGAGACTGCCTTCAACGATGCCATCACCAAGATTGGTGCCATGCCGGCTCCCTTCGTGAAATACTGCAGCACCGTATGGGGCAAGGAGTTCCAAGACGATGAAGACTTCAGCGTAGAGGAATAATTAACAAACGCTCTAATACTCTGTAAAAAAATGAAAGTAGAAAAGCTATTCCAACTAACCCTAACCGGAGCATTGGCCACGACCATGCTCTCAGCCTGTTCCGACGACAACAACGATGACCTCTCTTTAGGAGTGCTCACACCCACCGAAGAGGTGTTCGGCAAGGCCAATGATGTGTTCAGCGCTGCCGAGTGGTACCCGGGTGGCGAACTGGGTACCACCGAGAAAGCCAGCTACTCGGCTGCCACACCTGCCGTGGAGAAGATTGCCGGCATGGAAGAAGACTTCAACACGGGCGAAGACTTCTTTGAACATCTCTATACTTTCGAGCAGAACCCGCGCCGCGGACTTGGTCCGGCTTGGGTGCGCAACAGCTGCATCGCCTGTCACCCTTCATACGGTCATGGCAAGCGGCAAACAGAATATCGGGCTAACACCATCGGCAACGGATACCTGCTCGTTATCTATCACCCCGACAACAATGCCTACATCAGCGAAGTGACGGGTATGCCCCAGACGCAGGCCATGAGCCCCTTCAAGGCTCCCATCGACGAGAACCAGATTTCTATTGAATGGAAGAATGTGACCGAGATGGAAAGCGGACTTGCCATGCAGTTCCCCGATGGCGAGAGCTACTCGCTCATCTACCCGGAAGTGCGCATTCCGCAGTCGGCTTTCAACACCAACCCCAAACCCGAGAACTACGATGTGCGCTTGGAGTCTACCATCGGTGTATACGGAACCGGACTGCTGGATGCCCTCACCGACGAAGATATTGAAGCACAGTGGGCCAAGGAGTCGCAGTTTGTGGAACTGAACCCCGCCATGTGGGACAAAGAGGCTGGCACGTTCAAGCCCGGTGCTTACTACAGTGCCACCTACAACGACCTGGGAACCTTCCGCGGCAGTCACGGTCCGCTGAAACGCTTCACCTATGCCATGACGCGCGGTTCGCTGCAAGACGGTGCCGGTGCCAATGCCATCTGGAACATCACCAACGTAACCCGCTCCGACCGTCACTTCCTCTACTCCACTCCCGCATGGGCTAAGGCGCAGAGCGAAGATGCCGAAGTGATTAGCTACATCAAGGAGCACGGTGCCAGTGAGTCGAGCATTCTGCATCCCTATTGGGCCGACGGCACCGACGAGGGCATCAGCCAGCGTGTGAACGAGATTCTTTCTACCTCGTCGATTGCCAAGAAAGAAACTTTCGACAAGTATCTGTTCCAGGGTGCTCCCTACAACGGCGAAGAGGAGATGAGCGACAAGCAATACTATCAGTTCATGGTGTGGCACCGCGGACTGGCTGTTCCTGCCGCACGCAACCTGAACGATGCCGACGTGAAACGGGGCAAACAGCTGTTCACCGAGATGGGATGCGCACAGTGCCACCGCCCCTCGTGGACAACCGGCGACGACAACATGTGGGTTGATGCTGCTTCGAAGGCTTACATTGCTTCGAAACTGGGACTGAGCAAAGAGCAGGCCAAAACCTACGACTACACGAACCACCTGCCCAAGTATGCCCACCAGACCATCTGGCCCTACACCGACATGGTGCAGCACCGGCTGTGGATGGTGAACGACATTCGCACCGGCTGGTGCCGCACTACACCGCTGTGGGGTCGCGGACTGAGCCGTCAGCTCACCGGTGCCGACGACCGTTTGCACGACTGTCGTGCCCGCACGGTGGTGGAGGCTATCATGTGGCACGGCTACAGCAAGAAGTCGGATGCCTACCGCGCAACCGAGAAGTTCTACAACCTCTCGAAGAGCGACCGCGATGCCGTGGTGAAATTCATCGAGTCAATCTGATGAACGTGCATAGTTCATAGTGCATAGTTCATAGTTTAGAGTGGAGAGTTTAGAGTGAAGAGTGGTGAGTTCAAACTCTCCACTCTCCACTCTTACAATAAACTTTCAGCTCCGTCCGTTATTCAAACAGAGCATTAACAACAAAAACAGAATATCAACATGAAGAAAATCTGCATCGCCCTCTATGTGCTAATCATTTTGGTGATGGCAGCCATCACCATCGTAGAGAAATACATGGGCACCGAATATGTGTCGGTTCACTGCTATGGTGCATGGTGGTTCTCTTTGCTTTGGGCACTCTTAGCGGCGGCGGCCGTGGTATACATCATCAGGCAACGCATGCGCAGATGGTGGGTGGTTATGCTCCATGCTTCGCTGGTGTGCATTCTGGCAGGTGCCCTGCTCACACACCTCACGGCTTGGAAAGGTATGGTGCACCTGCGCGTGGGCGAGCAGACCAACAACTATCTGGTACTCGAAGACGGCGACACCAAACAGCGCATTCTGCCCTTTGTGCTTCGGCTCGACAATTTCGATATTAAATATCACCCGGGCACCAAGGCGGCGGCCGACTACTCTTCACAGCTTACCATCACCGACGGAACGATAGAAGAACACTTCACCGTTTCGATGAACAACATTCACACCTATCAGAACATCCGTTTCTACCAAACCTCTTACGACCAAGACGGGCGCGGAAGCGTGCTCACCCTGAACAGCGACCCTTGGGGTATTCCCGTCACCTACCTGGGCTACGGAATGTTGTTCCTCTCGCTCATCTACATGCTCATCGACCCGCACGGCAACTTTCGCCGTTTGCTTGCTCAACTCACGTCGGTTCCGCATGAAGCAGGAAAGAAGACTTTGTTGCTGGGGGCTCTTGTAATGCTGTCGGCTTCGGCAATGGCCGAGGGGAAACAGCCGCATGCCCTGCCCCGCGAAACAGCCGAGAAGTTCGGCCAGCTCTACATCCTCTACAACAACCGCATCTGTCCGTTGGAAACCTACGCTCTCGACTTCACCAAGAAACTTTATGGGAAGTCGCACTATGGTTCATACACTGCCGAACAGGTGCTCACGGGTTTTATCTTCTGGGGCGAAGAGTGGTGCAACGAACCCATCCTGAAAATCAAGGGTAGCGAACTGAAAGAAACGTTCGAACTGCCCGGCCACACCACGGTGAACCGTTTCTTCGTTGAGTCGATGGGGGGCTACATACTCGGTCCGCATGTAGAACAATACTACCAGGGCAACACCGATGCCTTTCATAAACAGGCGGCAGCCATTGACGATAAGATAAGCCTTGTGATGCAACTGCGCCGGGGTGCTCCGTTGAAACTTTTCCCGTGGTCGGCAAACGGCAAAACAGAATGGCTCTCCCCCACCGACGGCATGCCCACAGAGATGACAGCCAACAACGTACAGTTTGTAACGAACGTTTTCAGTTTGCTCTACGAAGAGGTGCTGGTCGGCAACTATGCCCAAGTGGAACAGATAGTAGAAAAGATGCGCCAATACCAGGTGCAGCATGCCAAAGGGTCGCTGCCTGCCGAACATGTGACCCGTGCCGAGCATATATATAATAAGGTGTCGTGGGCTACCATCTTGTTCATGGTGAACCTGACGCTGGGCTTTGTTACGTTTTTCTTCTACCTGCTGCAGCTGCGCACGCGCAAACCCTATCGCGTGTTCAAATATTCCCTCTACAGTTTCTTCTTTCTTTCGTGGACCATGCTTACTGTTGCTTTGGCTTTACGATGGGTGGTGTGCGGCCGGGTTCCCATGAGCAATGGTTATGAGAGCATGCTCACCATGGCCTGGTTTGTGATGTTTTTTGTAGCCATCGTTGCCCACCGGCTTCAGCAGTCAACGCTTGTACTGGCATTTGGATTTCTGCTGAGCGGATTCTTTCTTTTGGTGAGCCACATCAATCAGATGGACCCGCAAATCAGCCACATCATGCCTGTGCTCAACTCGCCGTTGCTGAGCCTTCATGTGAGCATCATCATGATGGCCTACGCATTGCTGGCGCTCACCTTCATTTGTGCGCTCACGGCTCTGCTGCTCCCAAGCGAAAGTGAAAAGCTGGCATTGCTTTCGCGGGTGTTCCTCTACCCTGCCATCACCACACTTGGCATTGGCATCTTCACCGGCGCCATCTGGGCCAACGTAAGCTGGGGCACCTATTGGAGCTGGGACCCGAAAGAAACGTGGGCCCTCATCAGCTTCATGACCTACGCTGTGGTGCTGCACACACAGTCGCTGCCTGTTTTCCGCAACGCACGCACCTACCACATCTACATGCTTGCTGCCTTTCTCACACTCATCATGACCTATTTCGGTGTGAATTATTTCCTTGGTGGCATGCACAGCTATGCCTAATTGGGTTCGTACATGTGGTGTGTAAGTATCAGAAAGGGAGAAAAGACGGAGTGTTGATGGTGGCGGTTTACCTTCATTTTCATAGGTTGTCAACTACTTCGAAAAGGAGTTCCACCAGTCGGGGTACGGCATATTGGTGAAGGCTGGTTTCGGGAACCCATTGGTAGCCTTCGGGAAGAGCTGGCTTTTGCTTGCATTCAAAAAGATAGAAGTCGGCAAGCAGAATGCGGTGAGTGAGCACATGCTTCACCCCCTGTCGCAACGGTGTGAGCACTCCATTGCGAAGCACCTCCTCACCCTCGCACCCACACACCTCCGTACCCTCGCACTCATGCACCTCCGCACCCTCGATGAGAAACGGTTCCCATAGTCCTTGCCAGATGTCGCCGGCAGGCCGGCGGCGCAGGACAGTTTCGCCGTCGCAACGCAGATATACGTAAGTCATGCGCCGGGTTTTCACTTTCACCGTTTTCAATTTCACGGGCAGCTCCCCCACCCTGTTCGTTCGGAAGGCGGTGCAGCTTTCCATCAGCGGGCATTCCATGCAATGTGGTGCGGCGGGTGTGCACTGCAAGGCTCCAAAGTCCATGATGGCCTGGTTGTAGTCGGCCGGTTGTGATGGCGCGAGCTGTTCCTGTGCCAGTAGAGCAAAGAGTTTCTTCCCTTCGGTGGTGTTGATGGGTGTATCGATGCCGAAATAGCGTGCAAGCACACGATATACGTTTCCATCGACCACTGCCACGGGGAGCGCAAAGGCGAACGAGCCAATGGCGGCAGCGGTGTAGTCGCCCACCCCCTTAAGTTGTTTTATTTCTTCGTAGGTGTTGGGAAAACTTCCACGGTCTACAATTTGCTTGGCTGCTGCATGCAGGTTTCGCGCACGACTGTAGTAACCCAGGCCCTGCCACAGGCGTAGCACCTCGTCCTCGGTGGCAGCAGCCAGCAGTTCCACCCGTGGAAAGCGTTGCATCATGCGCAGCCAATAGCTTGTGCCCTGTTCTATGCGCGTTTGCTGTAGAATGATTTCGCTCAGCCAGATAGCGTAAGGGTCACGGGTATGTCGCCAGGGCAGGTCGCGCCCATGCTGGTGGAACCAGTCGAGCAACACCTCACATAGGGAACAAGCCATAGAGTTTGGCATCAATCATGTCGGTAATTTGTTGAAAGGCATGCGGGTCGGCCTCAAACTTCTGCGTGTCGCCGTCAACGATGATGAGGTTTCCCTTGTAGGTGGCAATCCAGTCTTCGTAGCGTTGGTTCAGCCCCTGGAGGTAGTCGATGCGGATAGACTTCTCGTAATCGCGCCCTCGTTTCTGTATCTGTGCCACCAGGTTGGGAATGGTAGAGCGGATGTAGATCATCAAGTCGGGCAGGTTCACCAGCGACATCATCAGGTCGAAGAGGTCGGCATAGTTTTGGAAGTCACGGTCGCTCATCATTCCCTGTCCGTGCAGGTTAGGTGCAAAGATGCGTGCATCTTCGAAGATGGTTCGGTCTTGAATGATGGTTTCGCTGCTTTTCGCTATTTCCACCACCTCTTTGAAGCGTTTGTTAAGGAAATAGATTTGCAGGTTGAACGACCATCTGGGCATGTCGGCATAGAAGTCGGCCAGATAGGGGTTGTTATCAACGGGTTCAAAACGCGGAATCCATCCGTAGCGTTTGGCAAGCATTTTGGTGAGTGTAGTCTTTCCGCTGCCAATGTTTCCAGCTATTGCAATGTGCATGTTTCTTATAGTTTATAGTGAAGAGTTTATAGTGAAGAGTTCCCTCCCCGAGGTGGGGTTAGGGGTGAGCCTTTACGAGAACAGTCCGAAGAGTTCGGCATCCACTCGGTCTACGATGCCGGCAAAGTCTTTCGGGTTGTGTTCAAAATCTATTTCGTCGGCTTCCACCACCAGTGTTCGCCCTTTGTATTTATGGAAGATGAAGTCTTCGTAGCGTTCGTTCAGCCGACTGAGGTATTCAAGGGGTATTGTTTGTTCGTAGTCGCGCCCACGCCGCTGAATATGCTCTACCAGGTGTGCCACATCCGAGCGCAGGTAGACCATCAGGTCGGGATAGTCGACAATCTCCACCATCTGGTCGAAAAGTTCCATATAGGTTTCAAAGTCGCGCTGGCTCATGTTGCCCATGTCTTTGTTGGTGGCGGTGAACACATACACCCCTTCGAAGATAGAGCGGTCTTGCACCACGGTGTGCGCGGCATGTCGGATGCTGAGAACATCTTTGAACCTTTCTTTGAGAAAATACACCTCAAGGGCGAACGACCACCGCTCGATGTCGCTGTAATAGTCTTGAAGATAGGGATTATAATCTACCGCCTCGAAGCGCGGCTCCCATCCATAATGGTGTGCCAGCATCTTCGTGAGCGTGGTTTTGCCGCTGCCAATGTTGCCTGCTATGGCAATGTGTTTATGTTTCGCTTCTGCGCCCATTTTCTTGTTTTTTTGCAAAATTACGCAAAAAAGCCCAAAGACACAAATCTATATCGGAAGTTTTTATTACTTTTGCATCAACTATAACATCTATTGTATAACACAACAAGAAGAAAACATCAATTATTATGGCAAAACTCATTATCAATTCATACGACGAATTTGCTGCCCACTTAGGACAGGAGTTGGGAACCTCTGACTGGCTGCTGGTAGACCAGGCCCGCATCAACCTCTTTGCAGATGCCACACTCGACCACCAGTGGATTCATGTAGACACCGAGCGGGCACGCGAGGAGAGTCCCTACAAGTCGACCATCGCACACGGCTACCTCACCCTTTCGCTGCTGCCCTATCTGTGGAATCAGATTATAGATGTGCGCAACATCAAGATGCTTGTCAACTATGGCATGGACAAGATGCGCTTCGGTCAGCCCGTAATCACCGGCAGCCGCGTGCGCATGTCTACCAAGCTGCACAATATTCAGAACCTGCGCGGGGTGTGCAAAACCGAAGTGGCATTCAAGATTGAAATTGAAAACCAGCGCAAGCCCGCCCTGGAGGGCATCGCCACCTTCCTGTATTATTTTGAATAAAGAACAATGCGAATAGATATTATTACGGTGCTGCCCGAAATGCTGGAGGGCTTTGTTCACGAATCGATTCTGGCAAGAGCCGAGAAGAAAGGGCTTGCGGAAATACGCTTGCACAACCTGCGCGACTATACGCTCGACAAGTGGCGGCGCGTCGACGACTACCCATACGGGGGCAGTGCGGGCATGGTGATGCAATGTGAACCTATTGACCGCTGCATTTCAGCACTGAAGGCCGAACGCGACTACGACGAGGTTATCTTCACTTCGCCCGACGGCGAACGGTTCAATCAGCATATTGCCAACGAGCTCTCGCTCATGGGCAACCTCATTATTCTTGCCGGTCATTACAAGGGCATAGACCAGCGCATTCGCGACCACCTGATCACACGCGAAATCTCTATCGGCGATTTCGTGCTCACGGGGGGCGAGCTGGTAGCTGCCATGATTGCCGATGCCGTGGTGCGCGTGGTGCCCGGGGTTATCGGCGACGAGCAGAGCGCGCTTTCCGACTGCTTCCAAGACGACTTGCTGGCGGCTCCTATCTACACGCGCCCGGCCGACTACAAAGGATGGCGGGTGCCCGACATCCTGCTCAGCGGCAACGAAGCCAAAATTCGCAACTGGGAACTGGAGCAAGCCCTTGAACGAACCCGCCGCCTGCGCCCCGATTTGCTGGGGGACAACGCCCACCCCTAACCCCTCCCCGAGGAGGGGAACTCCGATTACTCAGATTACTCAGATTACTCAGATTATTCCGATTACTCCGATTACTCTGATTACTCTGATTACTCAGATTATTCCGATTACTCCGATTACTCAGAATACTCCGATAACTCAGATTATTCCGATAACCTTAAACATAAACAAAAATGAACCAGCAAACATTACCATCACTCGACCTTAGCGAAGCCATTAAACTGGCTTGGAGTAAGTTAACACAGTTTAGCGGCCGCTCACGCCGCTCAGAATTTTGGTGGGCCTACCTTACTTTCTATGTAGGTGCCATCGTTGTAAGCATGGTCCCCATCATAGGAGCCGTTGCCGCACTGGCTCTCGAACTGGCAACAATCCCGCTCATCTTCCGCCGACTCCACGACACGGGCCGCAGCGGATGGTGGATGGGAGCCGACATCATTCTCTCCATAGCAGGGGCTACAGCATTCTTCGTGAACTTTTTCAGTGTGATGGGAGAAATGTTCATGGGCAATGAAATGGACAACATGGAACCCATGGAAGCCTTAATGATGGTTTTCCAGATTTTCGGCAACCCGGTTGTGCTTTCACTGCTCATTGTAAGCATCATCGTGAAGATTACCATTCTGGTTTTCCTCTGCCAAGACAGCAACCCGGAACCCAACCGCTACGGAGATTCACCAAAGTATGTGTTTTAAAGTTGCTGCCGGAGCCATGCCATGCTCCGTTCTCTCGCTTTTATTACTGCTTGCCACCCACACCTTCGCCTCTTCTCTGCAAGGAAACAACCCAAACGGAGAAGTCAAAGAGATACGATGGGACTCACAAAGTCTCATTGTGGGTGGGCAGCGGGTGGTGCCCGTGATGGGCGAGATACACTACAGCCGCATTCCTGCCGATGAATGGCAACGCGAAGTGCACAAAATGAAGCTGGGTGGTGTTACCATGGTGGCCACTTACGTCTTCTGGAATCACATTGAAGAGGAGCAAGGCATTTTCCGCTGGGACGGACAGCGCAACCTGCGCCGATTCCTTGAAGTGTGCAAACAGGAGGATATGCCCGTGGTGCTGCGCCTGGGACCCTTCTGCCATGGCGAGGTGCGCAACGGGGGCATCCCCGACTGGGTGTTCAACTATGCACAGGTGGCCGAAGCTCAAGGACTTTCGGCCAAGGGTTTTCGCGTGCGCAGCGAACACCCGCTCTTCATGATGCTTGTAGAGAAGCTATACAGGCAGATTTTTACACAGGTGCAAGGACTGCAGTGGAAAGACGGCGGACCAGTGGTGGCAGCGCAGTTCGACAACGAATACCGCGGTAGCGGCAATTATCTGATGGCACTCAAGCGAATGGCACTCAACATTGGGTTCGACTTGCCTTTCTACACCCGAACGGGATGGCCGGAGCTTTCAAAGCCGGTGCCCTTCGGCGAGATGCTTCCGCTCTATGGCGACTATGCCGATGGTTTCTGGGATAAAGAAACCACCGAGGGTACGGGCAACTACTACAAGGCGTTCAACTTTAAAGCCTTCCGCTCTTCTACGGCCATCGGTACCGACCTGCTGGGCCGACAGGAAGAGAAGACTGACACCGCCGACCGTGCCTACCCTTACTTCACCTGCGAACTGGGTGGCGGAATGGCTACTGCCTACCATCGCCGACCGTATATCTATGCGCAAGATGCATACGCGCTGGCCGTGGTGAAACTCGGCAGTGGCAGCAACCTGCTGGGCTACTATATGTATCACGGCGGAACCAACCCCGAGGGACGACTGCACACGCTCAACGAATGTCAAACGTCGCCTGCAACAGCTAACAACGACTTGCCGCTCTGCACCTACGACTTTCAGGCTCCGTTAGGCGAGTTCGGACAACCATATCCACACTACTTCATGCTGCGACCGCTGCACCGCTTCCTGCAAGACTTTGGCCAATTGCTTGCTCCCATGCAGGCGTACTTTCCTGCGCCGCAGAACCTGAAACAGGGAGACGACAGCCAGCTGCGCTGGGCCTACCGAAGCAACGGACATAGCGCTTTCGTGTTTATCAACAACTATGAGCGACTGCAACAGCTCTCTGCAAAAAAGAATGTGAACATTCAGGTGTGCGGGGTGAAACTGCCACGGCTCAACATTCCGGCGGGCACCACTTGCATTCTGCCCGTGAACGTAGAGGGCATCACATGGGCCACGGCACAACTGGTGGCACGCGAACAAAACCGCATATACCTGCACACGATTGAAGGAATTCCCACACACATCTCCATCGACGGGAAAAACCTGCGCAACCTGAAACCGCTGGGAACAGAAAAGGCGGTGTACACATCAAAAACGGGCACAGCCTACTACCTGCTCACCCGAGAGGAGGCCGAGCACCTGTTTCTCGAAGAGTGCGCGAACGTTAAATGCGCGGTTGATTACACGAACCACCCCCAACCCCTCCTTTATGAAAGGAGGGGAGTACAAAAGGAGAAGGCCCTTGATGAAAGGAGGGGAGTACAAAAGGAGGAGGCCCTTGATGAAAAACCATCGGCCACAAACCTGCACTTCTGGAAAACTAAATCTGCCGGACCTTTGCGTTCCATCGTGAAAGGAAAGGCGAAAGTGGCCGAGGCCCCGCAGGATGCCGACTTCGGACAGGCAGCTGTATATGAAATTTCACTCGACAGTATCGACAACCGAGAAGGCTTGCTCGCCATTCACTATCGGGGCGACTGCGCACGGCTCTATGCCAACGGCAAGCTTGTGGCCGACAACTTCTACTATGGCAGGCCCTTCTACTATGCCCTATGGCGATTACCGACCGATTGCCAACAGCTGGAATTGCGCATACTCCCGCTACAACCCGACGCCCCCATCTATCTGCCGCGCGAAGCCGACAAAAAGCCGGGCGAAGAACTCATCAGCGTAGAACTACAAAAGAAATTCTAAATGTACACACTATTCCGTTCTTTCTTGCTCATTGCCCTGTGCATGCCATTAAATGCTTTTGCATTCCAGCATGCTGACTCGCTCGACCTGAGCGGACTATGGCTTTTTCATCAGGGCAATGACCGCCCGGTCGTTTATTCCGACAGCATCCGTTTACCAGGCTCCATGCTCACAAACGGTAAGGGAAACCCGGTGAACATCTACACACCATGGACAGGGTCGCTATACGATTCGTCTTATTATTTCAACCCGGCCATTGAGAAATATCGAGTGGAGGGCAACATCAAGTTCCCCTTCTTTCTCACACCCGAGAAACACTATGTGGGACGAGCATGGTATAAGAAAACCGTGCACATTCCTGCAGCGTGGAAAGGCAAACAGGTTACACTTCACTTGGAACGGCCGCACATTGAAACCACCTTATATATAAATAACGCGCGCGTGGGAAGCGAGAAGTCGCTTTCTGTGCCCCACGAATACAACATCACTGAGTTTCTGAAACCCGGTGCCCTCAACGACATCGAGCTGTGCGTTTACAACGGCATTGAAAACGTGGGCGTGGGACAGGACTCCCATAGTGTGACCGACCAGACCCAGGGTAACTGGAATGGCATAACGGGACAGATAGAACTGCGCACAGGTGAACAGGTGAAACGCATCAGGGTGGTGCCCGACATCAAAACCAAACGGGTGAAAATTTGGGTGAACGAGGCGGAATATCACTTCGACATGGGTAGCGATGCGGTGCTCTGGGACGAACATCACCCTCAGCTGTACACCCGACAGGTGGTGTACAAGGGAGAACCCGTGAACGTAACGTTCGGCTTGCGCGAGATTTCCATACGCGACCGACAATTCTACATGAACGGACAACCCGTTTGGATGCGCGGAACGGTGGAGAACTGCTGCTTCCCCCTCACCGGATATCCGCCCACCGACGTGCAGTCGTGGGCACGCATCTTTGCCAAGTGCAAGGAATACGGACTGAACCACATGCGGTTCCACAGCTACTGTCCGCCCGAAGCGGCATTCGTGGCTGCCGACAGCTTGGGCTTCTACCTGCAACCGGAAGGTCCCTCGTGGCCCAACCACGGGGTGAAGCTCAGACGGGGCATGCCCATCGACCAGTATCTGATTGACGAGGGCAAGGCCATCATCGACCGCTACGGTCACCACCCCTCGTTCGTGATGATGGCTGCCGGCAACGAACCCGCCGGCGACTGGGTGGCCTACTGCAACGACTGGGTGGCCACCATGAAACAATACGACCCCACCAAGGTGTATTGCGGTGCATCGGTGGGAGGCGGATGGGCCTGGGACAACGGATCGGAATATCATGTGAAAGGCGGAGCGAGAGGCCTCGACTGGGAACAGCATGCACCTCATGCCGACGACGACTACTATGCGCAGATGGAGTTTCCGCGCAACTATAAAGACTCGGTGCCGAACCATTCGCCCATCATAGCACACGAACAAGGACAGTGGTGCGCCTTCCCCGACCTGAAAGAAACAACGCAATACACGGGGGCTTACAAGGCACGCAACTTTGAAATCTTTGCCGACCTGCTGCGCGATAACGGCATGGCTGAACAGGCCGAGAAATTCCTCTTTGCCAGTGGCCGACTGCAAACGCTGGCTTATAAATACGAGATTGAGCGCAACCTGCGCACACCCGACTATGCCGGCTTTCAACTGCTGGGACTTAACGACTACAGCGGACAGGGAACGGCCCTCGAAGGAGTGCTGAACGTGTTCTGGCGTGAGAAAGGGTATACCGATGCACACGAATGGAGACAGTTCTGCTCGCAGGTGGTGCCACTGGCCAGATTCCCTCGCTTTGTGTACGAAAGCAACCAACGGTTAAGCGTGCCCGTGGAGGTGTATAACGCCAGCGGACACGAACTGCATCCCACACAATGCCGATGGACCATACAGGGGGCTGATGGTTTCAAGGCTTCAGGCAAATGGAACGTGAACAGCATTCCCGTTGGCAAGAACAACCTGTTAGGTAACGTGGAAACAGACTTTACAGCGCTCACTTCGCTCCCACAGAAGCTAACCCTGAACGTTGCCATCGACTCAGACAACGCTGAACAGATTGCGCAGAACCAATGGGAATTCTGGGTGTACCCGGCTGCCGATGAGCTTATCAATAGAGAAGAGGCCGAAACGAGCGATGTGCTCATCACTGACTCGCTAACCGATGCAGCTATAAAGAAACTGCAAGAGGGTGGCACCGTGCTCATCACTGCTGCAGGCAAGGTTACACTGGGCAGCGACGTGAAGCAAACTTATCTGCCTGTGTTCTGGAACACCAGCTGGTTTAAAATGAGACCGCCGCACACCACCGGTGCCTACATCAACAGCGAGCACCCGCTCTTCGCACACGGATTCCCCACCGACAACTGGAGCAACCTGAACTGGTGGGAGCTGCTGAACAAAGCACAGGTGATGAACCTCAGAGAACTGCCGCTCAACTACCAGTCGCCCATTCAACCCATCGACACATGGCATGTGAGCCGAAAACTGGGCATGATTGTTGAGGCACAGGTGCTGAACGGCCGACTGCTCATGACAACCATCGACATCGTGCACAACCTGAAAGAAAGACCCGTGGCCCGACAGATGCGACGCGCCATTCTCTCTTACATGCAAAGCACCGACTTCAAGCCTTCGCTGAAACTCGATGTAGAAACCATCGCGCATTTCTTCACCCAACAGGCACCACCTGTGAACATGTTCACCAACGATTCGCCCGACGAGCTGAAGCCAAAACTGAAATGAGAGTTTAGAGTTTAGAGAGGAGAGAGAAAGAAGGAATCAACAACCTCAAAGACCCTTTTCAACAACCTCAAAGACCGCTTTTGGCCTCCTCAAAGACCGCTTTCAACAACCTCAAACACCACGTTTGAGATAACCGAAGAGCTGTTTTTGCAATGTTTGGGGAAAACAGTTGCCGATTCTCGTTTGTTTAACCACATTTATATATCATTGGTGTCCGCTCAACTTTCATGGGGCAGCACACCGAAGGTGTGCACTTTCAGTAACCGGGGGTACGAGCGTAGCGAGCACCCCCGGATTCGGCTGCCAATCCA
>CACXFT010000027.1 GCA_902767045.1 uncultured Prevotellaceae bacterium
AAAAAAATGAACAACTGAAAAAATCCGTCAGACTTTTTCTGAAGTCAGGAATGACGAAAGAAGAGATAGCAAAGAATCTGGATATATCCGTTGATGAAATTCAGCGTTATCAGTTAGAATAATTATCCAGTTACTTACAGAAGTTTCCCACCCTTAAGCCCAAACCCATATAAAGGATTCTCCCTTACACCAGTAGAATAAAAACGCTACCATTTATAGAGGAAATCGGTCATTAGGGAGTAGCTACAGAAGGGACGGCAGAATTGAATCGTTTACTTGATGATTGATTCTGTCGTCCCTTCTTTCTTCACACCCTCATGACCGAGTTGGTTTTATGGGGATACAGTCGGGAATGGGATTGTTACGTTATTATGTTTTTACTCCCGTTAGTATGTTATTATGTCTTTAACCCTGTTATTATGTCTGTTAGTCTGTTATTATGTCTTTAACCCTGTTATTATGTCTTTACCCCCTGTTGGTATGTCTATAAATGCAGGGTGTGCCCCATGCGTTCTTGTTTGGTTTTCAGGTAGCGGTAGTCATAGGGGGTGGGAGAGATTTCAATGGGCACGTTCTCCACTATTTCCAGACCGTAGGCTTCCAGTCCCACGCGTTTGGTGGGGTTGTTGGTCATCAGGCGCATTTTGTGCACTCCCAGGTGGCGCAGCATCTGTGCGCCGCAGCCATAGTCGCGTTCGTCGGGCTTGAATCCTAAGTGCACGTTGGCTTCCACGGTGTCCATTCCTTCTTCCTGAAGTTTGTAGGCTGCAATCTTGTTCATCAGACCAATACCCCGGCCTTCTTGCTGCATATACACTAATACACCCTTGCCCTCTTTTTCAATCATCTGCAGTGAGCGGTGCAGCTGTTCGCCGCAGTCGCAGCGCATGGAACCGAGAATATCGCCTGTGGCGCACGACGAGTGTACGCGCACCAGGATGGGTTCATCTTCCTTCCATTCGCCTTTGATGAGTGCCATGTGTTCCAGTCCGTTGCTCTTCTGACGGAAGGGCACCAGCCGGAAGTGGCCGTATTGTGTGGGCATGTCCACTTCGGTGCCTACTTCAATGAGCGACTCCTTTTTCAGGCGATAGGCAATCATATCCTTGATGGTGATGATTTTCATGTTCCACTCTTTCGCCATGCGTTGCAGTTCGGGCATGCGGGCCATGGTGCCGTCGTCGTTCATGATTTCCATCAGCGCGGCAGCGGGGTAGAGGCCGGTCAGTTTGCACAAGTCTACAGCCGCCTCGGTGTGTCCGCTGCGGCGCAGCACACCGTTCTCCTGTGCATAGAGCGGGTTGATATGTCCCGGTCGGCCGAAGGTTTTCGGTGTGCTTGCAGGGTCGGCGAGTGCCCGTATGGTGGCAGCGCGGTCGTGGGCCGACACACCCGTTGTGCAGCCTTCAAGCTTGTCTATGGTTACTGTGAAGGGTGTGCCCAGCATCGATGTGTTGTCGCTCACCTGATGTGGCAGGTCCAGCTCCTTGCAGCGACTCAGCGTGATAGGTGCACACAGCACGCCGCGCGCGTTCTTCAGCATGAAGTTCACGTCGTCGGGAGTAATCTTCTCGGCTGCGATAATCAGGTCGCCTTCATTTTCGCGGTCTTCGTCGTCGACCACAATCACAAACTTACCCTCTTTGAAGTCTTCGAGGGCTTCTTCTACTGTAGATATTTTCATATATTTCAATTCTAATCTCTCCACTCTAAACTCCCATCTCCCCAATCCTTGCGATAATTTTCTCGTTCGTTTGCTTGATAACCCGCAGGTCGTGGAGCAGTCGCAGGCGGAACATCCACATGCGAATGTACAGCACTATTCCAATGGGGAATAAGATGGCGGCCGTTATGTTCATCCATTTCCGGTCGAAGGGACGTGTGTGTGCCTTTTCCGACACAATGGGGTAGTGGTTTATTTCGGTGAGCACCACTTTGTCTTTCGTGTTGCTTAAATCTTCAATCACATGCTCTAATTCTCCCACGATGCGTTCAATCTCGTTGTCGGGTGAATAGCGGAAGAAAACTTTGATGGGATTGGGAGCTGATATGAGTCGGTGGCGGTGAGAATATTCTGTCACCTCGTCGCTGATGCGTTGCAGTTCGGTGGCGTCGCTGGCATATTGCGGGTCGCTGATGATTACCTCCTTACCGGCGATGTGTCGTTTCAGCCTGAGTCCGAGCAGCTTCATGAAGAAGTTGCGGTAGAGGTCGATGTTGAACACCACCGAATCGTTGTTGGCCTTGTAGGTGACGAAGCAGGCCAAGGGTGTGAGCACCACCGTAGACAGACTCTTGCCGAACCACACCGTCCATTCGCCGATGCGCGACATGCGGTAGCCGGTGTTGTCGAGAATGTAGAACACGATGAACACCAGCACCGATATGAGCACGGGGAACCCCAGTCCGCCCTTGCGGATGATGGCTCCCAGCGGGGCACCAATGAAGAAGAAGATGATGCACGAAAGGGCGAGGGTGAACTTGTTGAAGGCCTCTATTTGGTGTTGCCGGATCAGGCGGTCGGCATCGTCCATCATCATTCCCTTGAAGTTGTAGTCGCTCACCGCCGCCTGAATGCGAGAGCGGGCAAAGTTGATGACACGCGTTTTTTCTTCGTCGCGCAGTTTCGAGAATGCCGTGTCTACATTGTATTCAGTCTTGGCCACCTGCTGCACCACCACCAGTGAGTCTGTACGCGAGAGCTTGCGCACGGGGTAGAAGGCATCCACCGCCGAGCGATAGAACGACTGTCCCACGCTGTCGTAGTAGAGCACCAGGGAGTCCATGTCGTGGTTGATTTTCATCAAGCTCTTGGCGCGTGCGTTGTTTGCGAGCGAAGAGGCATCGGCCAGGCTGAACCCCATGTCGAAGGGTATCACTATCTTCTTGGCGATGAACGACTCGCGGCGATAGGGAACCGATGCCGTGCCGGCCATCTCCTGTGCCTGCATGTTTTCGAACCACTCGCCGCTCCACAGTGTGAGCACGATGTGTTTCTTTTCGGCCGTAGCCTGCAGCATGCCCGAGTCGGCAAGAATAATCTGCTGGTCTTCGTAGCTTCCGTTCATGCGGTATATCATCAAGCCGTAGAGCTTACCCGTGTCGAGGTTCTTCTTCTGCACATACAGGTTGCAGTTGGGTATGCCATCGTAGAAGATGCCCTCCGGAATTTCCAGCTCCGGACTTTTCTGTTGCATGGAAATCAATAGCTGGGCAATCTTCATGTTGGCTTTCGGCCCGATGAAGTTCTGGAAGTAGAAAGAGGCAATGCTGATGCCGATGGTGATGACGATGAGCGAGCGGAAGGTCTGCATCAGCGAGATGCCTGCCGCTTTAATGGCGGTTAGCTCGCTGCTCTCGCCCAGGTTGCCGAAGGTGATGAGCGACGAGAGTAGGATGGCGAGCGGCAGGGCCTGGGGCACGAGCATCACGCTCAGGTAGCCGAAGAACTGGGCGAGAATCTCCATGGAGAGACCCTTGCCGATGAGCTCGTCTACAAGTTTCCACACCGCCTGCATCATCAGCACAAACTGACAAATGAAGAACGTGCCAACAAAGAGCAGGCCGAATTGTTTTGAAATGAATATGTCTAACTTCTTGATTCGCAACATGGCGGACAATGAAAAACCCCACCGCCGGCCACATACGGCTTTAGCGCGTGTGGCTGGCGGTGGGGTTGTATGTTCAGAGGGAGTCTAAGTCTAACTTTGTCAAAGGCATCTGCCGGTCTATCACGGCATTGAACGCCACGATGGTTTCGCTGCGGGCCAGACCCAGCGGTTGCAGCTTGTCGTGAATGATGTTCAGCAGGTGGTGGTTGTTTTTGGCATAGAGCTTGATAAACAAGTCGTAGCCGCCAGTGGTGTAGTGGCATTCCACCACCTCCGGAATCTCGTGCAGGGCCTCCACCACCTGGTCGAAGCTGGAGGGGTCTTTCAGGTAGAGCCCCACATAGGCGCAGGTTTCATAGCCTATTTTCTCCGGGTCGATGATAAACTGCGAACCTTTCAGCACCCCCATGTTGGTGAGCTTCTGAATGCGCTGGTGAATGGCCGCACCGCTCACGTTGCAGGCGCGGGCAACCTCTAAGAACGGAATTCGGGCATCTTCCGAAATCAGTCTGAGGATGTTTTTGTCTAAAGAATCTAATTGATGTTGTGCCATTATCTTATTATTTGTCTGCAAAGTTACTACAAATAATCGACTTGGGCAATCATTGAACCATAAAAAGTACTAACAGAACATGTGCAGGTGAATTTTCTCTACTTTGCAATGAATATGCCAAAGCACTGCTTTCAGGTTGCCAAAGCACTGCTTTTAGGTTGCCAAAGCATTGCTTTCAGGTTGCCAAAGCAGTGCTTTGGGGTTGCCAAAGCACTGCTTTCGGGGCTATCGTTACACTCCAATGTTCTTTTGGGATTTATGTCTGTTATTCTGTTATTATGTTTGTTATTCTGTTATTATGTCTGTTATTCTGTTATTATGTCTTCCCTCCGTTAGTATGTTATTATGTCTTTATCCCCGTTAGTATGTCTTATTTGTTTGCGCAGCGCCTTTAACCGGCGTGGCAGAATAGCTCACGTTGTAGGCTTCAGCGCGTCGCAGTTGCTGTTTCACTTCTGTTATCACGCCCATGGGTGCTTGGCGGTCGGCCTTGATCACCACGGTCATGGCTTCCTGGTCGTCGCTGGCCATGTGGCGGCGCTCGTTCTCAATGTAGCGGACCACATCTGTGGGGCGACAAATTTTGTCGCCTAACTGCACCTGCCCATCTTTGTTGATATATATGTACACGATGCCTCCCTTGTGGGTGGGCAGTGAGAGCTCGGTGCCTTCGGGCAGGGTGGGGGGAGTAATGGGGGGGCTCTTTCGCATGTGGGTTACAATCATGAAGAAGAAGAGCACCGTGAAGATGAGGTCGGGCAGCGAAGCCGTGTTCAGCGTGGGCACGCTGCGGCGGGCATGACGGCGAATGCGAATCATTGCTCACCTCCTTTCTGTGTGTTATACTTCTCTGCCACACGCTGCGGAACAAGTTCACGAACAATGAGCTGCTCTTCGTCGGTGAGGGCCTTGAGGGGTTTCCCGTATTTGGCCTGTGCCGTGCGGTTGCGCACGTTGCGGTAAGCGGCAACAATGGTGTTTTGCAGTGTGAAGTAGGTGTTGTAGGTCGATTGGGGGTGGGCCTCCACGCTCAGCAGGTGCTCTTTTCCCACACGAGCAATAAACTCTTCGGTGTAGCGTTGCACTTCAGCCTGCGGCATAGGCTTTCCGTCAACGAGCAACTGGTCGTTGGCATCAATCACAAACTCCAGCACGCGGTCGCGCTGCACCTGCATCTGCTGGGGTGCATCGGGCTTGTCGGCAGGGGGAAGCTGTCGGGCCAGTCCCTTGTCGAGGTCCATCGACGAAACCATCAGGAAGAAGATGAGCAGCATAAACGAAATGTCGGCCGTCGATGTGGTGTTAAGCGCAGGCATACTACGCTTGTTTCTTCTTTTGATAACCATATCTGAATCTTCCGATGACCACCGCCACGGCAGCCGTGGCCATCAACAACAATGAGGTTGTAACAAACATGCCCGCCGTGCGAATCCAGAACGCATCGGCAAAAGGCTTCCCGTTGATGAGCATGGGACGGACATCGGTGAGCAGGTAGGTGAGCACCAGCATGAGCAATAGAGCCGCTGCCACCCCATAGGCGATGGCTTTCACCGGAATGCGGTTCACCCGTTTGCCGCCCTTTCCGCGAATGCGCAGCGTGCGCACCACCGACCAGACGGTCAGCGCCACGGCCACAACAATCAGCGCCTCGGTAGTATAAATCAAAACATCTATCATTCCACCTGTTACTGTTTACTTATTACCTATTACTTCTTTCCTTGCCGTAATGGCATCCATCAGCGTGATGGCGGCCTCTTCCATCTGCGCCACCAGCAGGTCTATGCGTGTGAGGATGTAGTTGTAGAACAGCTGCAGGATGAGCGCCACAATGATACCGAAGATGGTGGTGATGAGTGCCACCTTCATGCCCTCGGCCACCACCGAGGCATTCAGGTCGCCCGCCATTTGAATGTTGTCGAACGCCATCACCATGCCGATAACCGTGCCCAGGAATCCCAGCGAGGGTGCCATGGCAATGCAGAGTGTAATCCACGAGCATCCTTTCTCTAAGAGCGAGGTCTGCACCGTGCCATACGAGCTGATGGAGCGTTCTATGTTCTCCACCTTTTCGTTCATGCGCAGCAGTCCCTGGTAGCAGATGGAAGCCACCGGCCCGCGCGTTTCGCGACATTGCGCCTTCGCCCCTTCAATGTCGCCTGCCGCAATCTTTGCGTCAAGGTCTTTCATGAAGCGGTCTACGTTGATTTCCGAGAGGGTGAGGTAGATGATGCGTTCGATGCAGAAGGCCAGTCCCACCACCAGCGCCAGTGCCACCAGCGACATGAATCCTGCGTTACCCTCAATGAATTTCGACTTCAGCACCTGCTGCAGTCCGGGCGTTTCGCCCATAGCCTCGGCCAGTTCGATATCGCCCTGCGCCATAGCTGCCGTGGCCATGGCCAAGGCAGCAATCATAAATGTTATTATTTTATAGTTCATAGTTCTTTATTGATAGTTCTTTATTGATAGTTCATAGTTCATAATTCATAGTGAATAGTGGATAGTGAACAATGAACAGTTTTGATTACCCCCCTTGTCCCCTAAGTTGAGGGAGTAGGGGTCTATTAAGCTCCCTAAGTTAGGGGTTGGGGTGGGGTCTTCCCCTCCCTTGGGAGGGGTAGGGGGTGGGGTCGCAGAGGGTGGGCCTTAATTATTCAGTTCCAGCACATTCAGACTTTCATAGCTGCCTTTGTAGCCGGTATCGTCGGCATCAGAGTCGGGTGCACCCGCCACCAAGGTGGGATAGCGGTTATCGAAGCCTGTGGTGTTGTTCACGAAATGGGCGTTGCACTTGTGGGTGCTGCCTTGTGTAGATTTATTATACATATAGATAGCATAGTTCAGCGCCTTCCAGGGAGCCAGCCCGTAGTAGCCTTTCTTCATGTGGTCTGTAAGCTCGTCGTAGGGCACCTCGTCACTGAGCAGGTTGTCGTTCTTGGCCTTCAGTACCCACGACCACGCTCCGCGTATGTATTCCTGTGGGCGGTAGGTTTCGGCAGTGGTTCCCACAGCATTGGTGCCTTCCGATTTATCCTGGTCGTAGTAGTTCACCATGAAACGTGCCCATGTAACGTCAGTTCCTGTTTGTGGTGTAAAGAACGGTGGTGTTCCGGCGCTATAGGCTCCGAGCAGGGCACCCGTACCGCTTGTAAGCCCCGAAGCCACCATCATGTTGCCATACATTTCGAGGTTGTTGGCCTCGCCTATCATGGCACCACCTGCTGTGCCCTCATAGATGCAGCCTGCTATATAGCTGCGGCCGGTGAGTTTGGTGGCAATCTCTGCTTTTGCGAATTGGTTGCCAGCTTTGGTGGTGAACCCTATTCGGCATCCCTGGTGCTTCAGCACAAGGGGAATGTCGAGTGTGGGTCCCGACACGGTCACCCATTCCGAAATCATGTAATCGGGGTAGTAGCGTTCTTTACTGCCATTGGCATAGGCATCGGTGAGGTTGCTTCGGCACCAGGCGCGGAAGCGCACCGTTTTACCGTTCTCCCAGGTCATGGAGTCGGCTGCGGTTTGTGTGAAGGTTGTTTCGGGAGCATTGGAGCCGGGCACTCCCACAAGGGGCATCCAGTCGCGCTCCAGCACAAAGTCGGTACCGGTGGCTTTCTTCGTGTCTAAGTATCCTGCCACAGTATCGTAGGCACCGGTAGCGGCCCAGTAGCTATTCAGATGCTTCTCGAACGACGGGTCGGCAGCAATCTTGAGGTCTTCAAAGAGACTGCGCGACTGGCACGAGTGGTCGTAATAGGCACAGAGCATCTTCGCTGCCATCGACTTGCCGAAGCGTCGACAGCGCGACACGCAGCTCATGCACTGCTCGGTGAAGAGTGTGCTGTTCACAGCGGCAATGAGCATCGACTTGTCGATGTATTCGCTGTTGCGTATGCGTTTGAAACCTGCGTTTCCTGTGTTAATATACTTTCCCACTGTCTATATAATATATATAAGGTGTCAACTCGTCTACTTCAAAATCAGTTTTCCTGACCTATGGTTCCCAGGTCGCCGGTAACGTTTTCCCACGGCACCACGGCTGCGGTTACATGTATGATGGCTGTCTTCTTGCAGTGCAAAGCCAGTAGATTCGCTGTAGTTGATTTTGTAATCTTTATCAACGTCTGTGAATGGAGCCCCCCACACATAGTCTTTGTAAGTTCCGGCCGCATAGGTTCCCGAAGTGATGGGGTAGTAGTCGAAGTCGTCGGAGTCATCGGCCGTCGTGTTATTGTCGTCGGTGGTGATGGCCGCATCGCCCGAAGCAGAGATGCCCGTTCCTGCAGCGCGGAAGTGGTAGTAGGTTTTGTTGTTGGGCCAATACCAGTTGGTGCGCCACACATAATCGGTGCCGTTCCAAGTTTTGGTAGCCGTCCCTTCGGAAGCATAGTTTGTGTTCCAATCGTAGTTGAGGTCGGTGGTGTCGGTAATGAAGTCGGTGGTGTGGGGTTTCTCGGCCCGATAGATGTTGAACTCAGGTGCATTGGCTTTCGATGAGTCTTGTTCCCCGGTCTTCGAAGGAGAAGGTGCAGTTGGTGTTCTTGGCCTCGGCATCGGTGGAGTAGTATTCGCGAATGGCGTTGGCAATCTGCTGTCCGGTCACATAGTATTGCCCGTTGTCGATGCAGAAAGTGATCACGTTGCTGGTTGTTTCGTAGAGGTTGTTGCCCGGCACGATGTATGCCACCACCGTGCGTGTTGTTTGCGTGCCTGTGGTAACGTTGCTCTCATACATCTGTGTGATGTTCGTTTGCGTGGCACCGCTCCACGAGCCGTTGCTGGCATCGAAGGTGCCGGAGGTGTTCAGTCCGTTGAGCTGAATGTTTTGAGCCACGGTGGTAGAGCCATCGGTCCATTTGAAGTCGTCTCCCGAGTTGTTGTTGAAGTCGGCTCCCTCTTTCAGGTTTATTTCAAGTTTTGCCAGTGCGTGTCGGAAGATGAGGTGCCCCTGGTCGTATTTTCCCGTGGTTGATCCCACCTCCTGCGCATTCCATTGCAGCTGTCCGTGCCCCAGTGTGGTATACCAGTCAGAGGTGTAGGTTTGAATGTGTCGTCCGTATTGTCCGCCCTCGCTGATGTTGTTGCTGTAGGTGAGGTCTTCCACCTGCATGGTGGCAGCGTTCTGAGCTGTGCTCACGCTCCATGCTACCTGTGTGTTGCCCCCGCCGGTGTACCAGTGGGTTCCCAAGGCACCCACGGCAGTCCATCCATCTACGTTCCATTCTGGCAGGGCGGCATTTGTTTTGTTGGGAATGGCAAAGGCGTATACGGTGAGCTTTGTGTTGCGTCCGTAGGCATCGTCCCAGTAGCGTGCTTCCCCTGCATTATAGTTCACGTCGGAGTGTTCGCCCACGAGCGCAGCGTGCCCGTCGGAAGCGTTCTTCACCGCTGCGGTGGCAGTTGCGATGGCCCAACGTGGAACCTGAGCCGACGAGTTGTGCTCGGCCTTGAAAAGCATTTTAATTTGTGTGGGTTCATCGAAGCCATGGTCGGTGAGAGGCAGTCGCGTCATTGGCGTAGCCTCACTGCTGAAGCAGATGAGTGCCTTGCCGCTGTTGTCCGTTGCGTTTACATGATCGCCGTCGGTGTCATGGTCGGAGCAAGCCGCAAACCCAAGAGAGGCAAAGATGGCCGGTAGGATTATTTTGATATATTTTTTCATCTGAGCACTATTTTAACATCAAACCAATTGCAATATGTTCGCAAGAGCGTATACATTTGCAAAGTTACTATTTTTATATTAATAATGTAGAGAAACTTTAACAGTTTTTGCAATTATTAACCAAGTACCTCAGTTGGTTATTTCTTTTTTTGTAACTTTGCAGTGGAAAACTAGTATGGCTGGTGAAACTAGTAGATCTAGTAGATCTAGTTAGACTAGTAGATCTAGTTAGACTAGTTAGACTAGTTAGGCTAGTTAGACTAGTAAAACTAGTTAGACTAGTTAAACAAATAAGAAAATTTAAACTTTAAAATAAATTATCATGGAGGAAAAATCTATTTTCAAGCGGGTGGCAAACTACAAGGAGCTGCATTTCTACCAGAAGGCAGAGACATTGGTGTTGCTGACCGATATTTTCTGTAAACGGTTCTTGCCCTCTTATGGCGACCGCACGGTTGACCAAATGAACCAGGCGGCACGCAGTGGTAAGCAAAATATTGTGGAGGGTTCGGAAGCTGCCATGACAAGCAGTGAAACAGAAGTAAAGCTTGTGAATGTGGGGCGAGCAAGCTTCCAAGAACTACGCGAAGATTACGAGGACTTTCTGAAGCGGCATCGCCTGGTTCTCTGGGATAAACATCATCCCCGCTACAGCCGAATGCTCGATTTCTGTCGTGCCCACAACCACTGGGAGCATTATCAGTCGTTGGCCAATTCGCTCAACGAAGAAGAACTCTGTAACCTGGCTGTGACCCTTTGCCACTTCACCGATAAAATGTTTGAAGGATACCTGCTGCACTTGGAAAAGACTTTTCGCGAGCAAGGGGGCATCAAAGAACGAATGCATGCCGTTCGCACTGGCTATCGCCAAGAACAAGAAGCCCGCCTGAGATTTCTGGAAGAAGAAAACGCAGCATTGAAAAGAAAAATTTCGGCTCAGCGGATTTACCCGGTTGGTAAAGCTTGGCTAATCAAGAATAAAGTTGTACCTTTGCATCATGAATCATACCCAACTGCTGCGTGCCATTCTTCCCGATGTGCTGATAGACAATTTTGATGTTGCCAAGTTTGAGAAAACCGATACTCGTTTTGACATATGGCTCGACGAGAAGAAGATCCAGATGCGTGAGGACAAGAAGAACTCCTCTATCATATCCCATGGTTTTGGAGAGTATCATACCATTCAGGACTTCCCGATTCGTGGTCGTGCCACTTATCTGCATGTTCGCAAGCGTAAGTGGCTTGACAAGGATAGCGGTGAGATATTCAGCTACGAGTGGGAACTGTCCGAATACGACGAGACGCATCTGAACGCCGAGTTCGTCGCTTTTTTAAAAGAGGGAGATTGAGTCCACTCCCATAAGCATCTCCACGCTTGCTGCCCGCAACGGTCTGAACGGGCAGACACTCCGTAAGCAGTACAAGGAGAAGATAAGCGACTACCGCCAGTGGGAACAGCTGGAGCATGCCGAGGAGTACATGCTTTTCCCCAACAACTTCGGTGACGACATGAGCCTTGACGAGACCTGCCTGTCCAACGGCGAGGTCTATACCATCCTGACCAACAAGGCGGCCCATGGCGGCAAGGGAGCCTTGGCCGCGATGGTACACGGAGTGGCCTCCGACACGGTGTCCGAGATTCTGAAGAAAGTCCCCCGTGAGCTTCGCCGCAGGGTGAAGACCGTGACGACGGACTTGTCCTCAGCCATGATGCTGACCGTCA
>CACXFT010000028.1 GCA_902767045.1 uncultured Prevotellaceae bacterium
AAATTTTCCGATAATAACAGAATCCGTATGTAGTTCCATCCAATCTTTACCATAGGCTAATTTCAAGTAGTACCTACCCTGTGGAATTTGCGTAACAGTTGTTGTCGAGTTTTCTGGAACGACTGCATATCTGATACATTTATCTGTCTGAGCATCTACAATTTTAACTGCAACGTTATATCCTTCTCCCATTGTTATGTCGAAGTAGTTATCTTGGATTCCATATATGGGCTTTACTCCGTACTCTTCGCCCAATTCAGAATCAGACAGATCCTCAAACGTCCAACCATCACGCATCAGCTTTTCTTGATACTCACTGTTCTCATGAGTTTCCTGCTTAGAACTTGCGGTATTGTGACAGCTCACCAATATTAGAGCAGAACAGCATAGCATTGCAATCTTCTTCATACGCTATATATAATGTGATTAAATATTGTCCAACATATAATTACGACACCGACGATCTTACAGACCATCCTAAGTGCCTTTTTGTTGCTTTTTCCTTTGATACGGCCTTCTAGCAAAATTGGAACAACAAACCAAATGCAGAGACCTATTATGATTGACAGTATCACTTTCTGTATTATGGAGTTACTATTGAATCAAAACCGGGTATAATTTCAAATGCGTCTGACAAGCTCAACAACTTAGATATGTTAGTTATAACCAAATCTCCGCTGTCCGATGCTTTAAGTGAAGCCAATATCAAAACATGTCCTTTTTCATTGTTATTTCGAGAATAGTTAATTGAAACCAATGGCTCAGTCCCAATTGTTTCTAATGCAACGAGGCAATTGAAACCAATCTCATCTCCTATTGTCGCTTTATAATCAATTGCGACAAAATAGACCACTTCCATTTCATGTATGTTTGCTATACGTATTATTTCCTCATTATTATATTTTTGAGTTATACGATCTTCACCCATTAGAAACATAAATGGAAATTCTGTTAAGGCCCCTTCTGTTCCATTTTTTTGATTGTATACGTTTGGATATACACCACCAGTTCCACCATTCTTGCTTCTGTAAAATGCACACAAGTCCAAATCGTCAGAATAATTCTTCAACCATTCCCATTTGCAATTCCAACCAAGAAGAACGTCAAAATATCCTTTTTGCTGAACCTCTAACGAAGTATTCCTTTGCAAATTATAATTCATAAGAACAGAACCGTTTTTTATTTGTTGCTTTTCCTCTTATTCATGGACAGGAGGTTTAATACCACCTGCCCATGAAACTTTGTTAGTAGTTAATTATTGAACTTGTCCATTTCTGTACATTTCATTAACTTTACTCTGGATTTCAGCGTACCTGTCGCCAAGATTTCTCTTGCGGACATCTCCGTTTCCATACTTTCCACGAATCACCTCTATGGCTTCTTCCTCAACTGCACCTGTTGCGCCAGATGGGCCAGTTACAGGCTTTGTATGAGTAGGATTTGCTTTGGGCTTTTCCAGAGCAAGCTGAGATGCAGACGGTGTCGCTGGAGTTGCCCCTGAAGTAGGCACTACAGCATTCGTCTTTGAATCTGGAGTCGTAGGAGTCTCGGCTACAGGAACTTCACCAGTAGAACTTTCACCAGCAGGAGTGTCGCCTGAAGGATTCTCGGCAGTTGCAGCGTCGGAAGGCGTTTCACCTTCTTGACTTTGCTCGTTCTGATTTCCTTCTGTAGTCTCTCCTTTGGTTACATCATCTGATTGGCTTGTAGCAGCTTCCGCGACAACAGGCTGCGGTTCGTCCTCTCCTTGCTGAGACAAATAATAGCCACCTCCACCCAAGACAAGGAGTCCTGCTAAAGCGGCTGCATACCACTTTCCTTTCCCCTTCGGTTCTTCACCACCTCCTGTTGGTGGTGTTGCTGGGGTGGGGTCTGTCACAGCCTGTTTCCTCTTTAAAGCTACTTGCGGCTTCTGGACTTCTTCAGGAGCATCAGTAGTTTTAGTTCGAAGCGTAACCTTTTTCTTTAATTCTACCATAGTCTAATTACAAATTAGGGCAAATCCCGGAACCTCGTCAAATGCAGTGCTCAAATCCATTACGCGGCTCTCATTCTTTAAAGAGAAATCGTCACCGTTATTGTGGATAGAGCAAACGCAGTACACGTGTCCTTCTTCCTTTGAGTCAGCAAGGACCTCCAGATAATCGCCTGAGTCACTCTGTACCTCTACACGGCCACCTTCATCAGCATAGGTGACATCTTCACCTTCAATGGCTGCGCCATAATTAACAATAACAATGTATGCAGTGTCAATTTCTGACATGCTTGCAATGTTAATCTGTTCCGTCTCTTCTCCACCGGGAGCAGGTTCTTTGTTATCTCCCATGTGAAGCATGTAGGGGAACTTGTCGAGTGAACCAAGGTCGCTTTTCTTTGAGCGATATTCATTAGAGAATACACCACCGACCTCACCATCCTTCTTCTTAAAGAACAAGCAGAGATCCAAGTCTGTTTCAGACTGCCAGAAAAGCTTCACTTTCAGTTTGCCTGCAAAATTAAAAGCAACTGAGTCGTTCTTCTTGCGAAGAGTAACTTTCTTTTTTAACTGTACTGCCATAATCTTATTATTTAATGGGTTTAACTAATATTACTCACAAATCAATGAGAAGCCAGGAATCTTGTCAAATGCCGTACCAAGATCCATAACTACACCTTCATTTACAACAGAATTAACTCCATCCTTATTCTTTATGGAGCATACATGATAAACGTGACCCATTTCTGAAGCATCAATATCAACTTCAAAATAGTCACCCTCACTACTTTGGATTTCTACTCGGCCAGAATCCTGGGCAAAGTTTACCTCTTCACCGTCGATAGCCTTACCATAGTTCAGAACAACTACATTTGCAGTGTCGATTTCGTCAAGATTGAAAACGTTAATCTGCTCTACAGACTCACCACCTTCTGCAGGTTCAGCCTTGTCACCTGTGTGAAGCATGAATGGGAATTGGTCTTGTGCTCCCATATCAGACTTCTTCTGACGGAACATAGAAGAGAACACTCCACCGACCTCACCATCTTTCTTTGTGTAGAAAATACAAAGGTCAAGGTCTGTACTTGACTTCCAAAGCAGTTTCACTTTAAGATACTGCGTAAAAGTAAACTCTGCCGGCTTCTCCTTACGGCGCAGGCAAATCTTCTTCTTTAATTGAACTCCTTCTGCCATAATAGTAAATGTTTAGATGAATGATTAATGAATGATTATTGTTTATTTGATGTTATTGTGATTAAAATCCATATCGAAGAAATCTATTCCCGTCTTTTTCTCCTGCTTTTTATTTGGTTCAGTGGGTTTGGGCGCAGGTTTAGAAGTCTTCGGTGTGTGCGTTGTCTTTTGCGGCTCTTCCTCAAAGAAATCTGGGACAGGCTTAGCATTTTCCGGATGAGCATGGAAGCCAATAGGATGCTTGTTTGTTTCTTTCTTTTTGGGAGGTTTTGTTCCCCAAAAATCATCGCCTGCAAAAGCTCTTTTCCGCAAATCAGATATCTCTCTTATATGCTCTGGATATGTTTTCTGAAGTCGGTTTAATATATCACATGCTTCATCGTTGCTCCCAGAGGAAAGAAGTGCGTTCACCTTATTAATTTCTTTCTGATAGTCATTTTCTTTCTCCAGTACCTTCAGTTTTTGCTTAGACCGTTCTATTCTCTTCAACAATTCTTCGTCGGGCTGTATGGCAATCGCTTCAGAAGCAAAGTTCACAACACTTGCCCAATCTTCCCGGAAATCAGCATCCATCGCTTTCTTCTTCAAGTCATCGAAACGCTTCTGAGCTTCAATTGCCTTGTCTCTGTCTGCTTTCAGTTTTTCTGCTTCTGCCGACCACTTCCTTGGATTAAGCGTATCAGCATCTGCCAGTTTCTCACACAGGTCTATGGCCACGTCGTAATGGCGAGCTAACTTAGCTGCATTGTATTTCTGCACAAGCAACTGCAGCTTGCTTTCATGTTCCTTGCGAATGACTTCTATTTCCTTTATCCGCTTGGTTGCTTCCGCATTCTTTGGGTCAAGAGACAACACTTTGGCTAATTCGCGCAACGCTTCGTCATAGAGCTTTTGTGCAAAGAACAAATCTGCCCGGTTGGTATATTTGTCTATTTCCTTTTCGGCTTCAATTTGTTTTTTGGCTTCGCTATATATGCGTTTAGCCTCAACAGAAGTTGACCTTAGGTTCAACGCAGCGTCTGCTTGCGACATGGCATCTTGCCATTGACCCTCCCTAAGACTTTTCTGTGCGCGTCCAATAATTGTCCTGTACTGTTCTTCTCTTATTTTTTGTTCAGAAAGCAGTCGCAAAGCTTCAGTCTTCTTTTGGGTAGCGTCTTGATCGCCCGGACGATGTTTGAGTGCGATATCTGCCCATTCACCCATTTGCACATAATCTTGTTTCTTTTCAAACTCGCAAACGTTTTGCATCGCCTCTTCGTATAGCCTGGCTGTTTTGTTGCCATCTTCTGCTATGCCTTTATCAATGGTTGCCTTATACTTTGATAATTCGCTGGAATAATCCAGATACAAATTCAGCATCTTTTCCAAACAGGTTCGTGCATCATCCCACGATCTTGCCGCTATAAGTTCATCCAATGTCTTTCGCTCTTTGTCGAAGGCCGTCCGTATCTGCAACTTGCCAAGGTCTTTTTCTGCGGTTTTCTGCCAGTCGGTTTCTTGCAGGTTGTCTAATAGCGGATAAACGCCAACAATGTCTGGCAAGTCAGAGTCTTTGTGCCTGATAACATTGTCTTCAGCAACATAGAACTTTTCCCTTACAGCTCGTTCAAACTGGCTGTTAGTGAAAGTGTTTCCAATAAAAACCAATCCTTTTATCTCGTCGTTGCGCACGCCGGAAGTTTTGGTAAAGTCGGCAACAACCTTGATGATACTGTTTACTATTACGGCAGTTCTCTCGTCAAGTTTGTTTTTTATGATTGAAACCTGATAGGTGTTGGCAGGCTGATGAGCAAAAGAAATATTTGGTATAGCAACTGGAACAAAAGGCTTGGCATGTGCTATCTTTACAAACCAGTTTTGCACAAATTGTTCCATGCGCAAGTATTCCCGCTCTATTTCCTCTTTTGTAGAAAGGAAATGCGTTCCGCGGTTGATGCTGTCAACAACAGTCTCAACCAAAGCTCTTCCCCTCAAGTCCATGCCCATACCCGCAAGAACATTCTCTGAAAACATCTCATACTGTTTGTTCTCCCGCTTATAAAGAATAAAGTGAAGGTTCTCGTTGCACGCATTTAGAACAAGATAATATCCATCCTCCATTAACAAGTCACGCCGTCGGTTATGTTCCAATGCCAGAAATCCAATTCTGGCCTGACTTCCTTTTACATGAAAGCCACTTGCCTCCAGTTCTTCAAAGAAAACAAGGCGTGCTGGCCCAGGAATGTCAGGCGAAAAAGCTATATAGGTTTCAATCTGCCCTTCTGTATCTACGGCACTGCGAAGCGTGTCAAAGATTCCCGATGCCTGGAAAATGGTCTTCATTTCCTCCCCCTTGCCGCTATATCTCGAAAAGCGCCTGTCGGGGTCGGTAATAAGGCTAAAGATGTCTCCTATATAGTGGGGCTCACCGTTTCTGTAATGCAGCTGATTGTCTTTGCCATATACGATAGAGTTGTTATATGTGTCTTCATAAAAGTAAAGCCAGAAGCGGTCTTCATGGTTTGCCAGTGTAATATGATGCGGTACACCATCCGTGCATACTGCACCGATGATGTACCACTTATCGATATATAGCGTTAAAGCTTTCATTTCTTCTTCTATTGGTTAAAAGCTTTCTTGATGAGTGTGTCAAGGAACGATAGTCCCTCTGCTATGATGATGGGCTGGTGGTAATGAAACCCGTTTCCCACATTTTTCCGGGCTTTCTTGTATTCATTGTCATTGTTGCAGATGTAACCAGTAATTCTGTTGGGCAAATCAGCAAGCTCGTCTCTTAGGGCCTCGTCTGCTCTGGGATAAAGCCGGGTTTTCTGACTCACAAATTCAATGAATATATTCATGAACTTCTCAAAGTTCTCAACATCCGAGAAGTCGAAGTTGTTCATTTCATTGGCAAAGTAGTCGCCCGTCAGTTCATCCTCAATATGCAGCATTTTGGGAGTGCCGTCTGGCATAGTGTACTTAACCCCAGTCTCGCCACAAATATCAGAATCAGTGTTTTGGGCTTTCTTTACCAGCACCTTTGAGTCTACCAACCCCTTTGCAACTTCGGCTTTGTTGTCTACTTCAATCTCATCGCGGTATCTCACATCTAAGTATTTGTCGATGACCAGTTTCACACCTTCGTTCAGGCATCTGCTGTAATATTCGTTTGTTGCCCTCCTACCAGCAGAGTTTCTTAGCCAGTGGAACAGCCGGCCTCCCTTGCCAAACGACAGAATGTCTATACGGTTGATATGTTCCATGTGCTCTGTTTTGATGGTCTTTCCTATAAGCATTCCCGAATAGAAAAGCAACAAGCCCGTAACATAGGCAGGTATGGTAAACACAAAACGTGCATTGGCATCAATCGACGAATAGAACTCCTCATAGTCGTTCTCCGAGCGCAACTGGTCGAAGATGCTGTTCAGATAGTATGGTGCCTTCTGCGGCTGACTAAGAACTTCCTGTATGTTTGCAACGTAAACCTTAGTTTTTTTACCTTCGTGGAAATTGACAAGAGCCTGCCGGAACGTTTCAGATTGAATGACGGCATTGAAAAACACGCCTGCCGCCAACCTAACGGAACTTTCTCTGTAGAGTGAAGAGCAGTTTCCGTTATTCGGATCTTTTGCCAACAGCAGTATGTCGCTGGTGCTGCCACCCACGTCTATTCCCAAGAACATATTATCTTTGTTGAGTCCAAAGTCTTGCGACAGGGCAAAGCTGCAAACAGCTTCAGCCTCAGTTGTCAACTGCAAACTCAATTCTGGCTTTCTGCCAATCGTTATCGGGGTAATTTTACACAGCTCTTCGAATATCTTTTCCAGGTCGGTGCGGTCGGCTTCCATCATTGAACCTGGGAAGCTCCATTCTATTGCTTCAGGCCGTATCTTGTTCTTATACAGGAAAGCGCACACGTTAAGCCATACAGATTTCAGGAAAGCACGTTTTTTCTGAAGTCCCTTGCTGTTGTCGAGCCACTTCATGTTATAATGAAGGATTCCTGCCTGGGTTTTAATTTCGTACTGGTCCATTTCACGAACAAGCACATTCGGACGGTTGACAGGAACACCGCCTGCAACTTCCTCCGACTGGTTATAGCAGTTATAGCGTGAGTCATGCTCGTGGAGCCACGATTTAACCTGCCCATTGTCAGACGGGTAGTTGCTAAAGAACAGCAGCTCGTCGTTTTGGGCAATGGCTTTGATATCGCTATTTTCCTTACCAATCAGCACACTTCTATAATTGCCGAACTGAACGGGCATGGCACCACGGTCGTTTTCGTTGTAATATACGCAAGTATTGTTACTGCCAAAGTCTATGCCAACAACTGCAGTTCCCTTGATGTCGAATGTTGTTCTGTCTTCTATAATCTGCGGACGAAAAATCAGGAAGCCTGCATGAACATCTTTTCCTGTGTCTTTCACTGTGGCCGAAAGGCCGGCAAAAGGTTTATCGGCAGATATGATATTGTATTTCGGCAAATCTTCTCCTTGGCCGGCCGGATAAGTGATCAGTTTCTTTATTTCCACCGGCTTATCTTCATCAGCGCACGGTTGGTAATCTCCGGTCAAGAACACGTTATTGATATTTCTGATGAATTCCCCCTGCCATTTAAATATAGGTGTGAATTGCTCTTTCGCATCGGCAGTAAATTCCGAATAAAGATAGTATTTATTCCATTTCTCAGAAACAAAGTTAGGCCACATGATAACACGCCCCAGGTCTGTCATCCAGTCTATTTCATATTCACGGGTGTTCAAGGTCACTTTCTGTCCGTCAATCTCAACAGTAAGAGTTACTGCCAGCTGTCCGGCATCTGTGATGGAAGCAGTCAGCGAAGTGTTGCCTCCCTCTGAATATCCTAACAGACTCGACAAGCTGTTTTTAAAAATATCCACGCCACGTTCCGACAATGGGAGCGAGAAGTAGCTGGTACTTCCATCCTGCAGGTCTTTCACACGCAAGAAAAACACTGGACCTTCTGAAAGCTTAGGTCTTTCTGCCACGTCTTCTGCCCAACCGATAACGTATTTGTCGTCGCTCAGCAGGTTCTGTATGTCACCTATCAGCTTGTAATCGCCATCGTTGGTGTAGGTGAATGTAAAGTCGGGCTTCAGATAAACAGGCACGTCACTTTTGAACAACAAAGAAAACGGGCACTCCAGCGTTCCGTATTTGGCAATGGGTCCTTTGTCACGCAAATTGCCACCTCCCTTACTTCGCAACTCATCTTCCCATTGTCGGCTCATTTGTTTAAAGCCGTTTAAATTCATGGTTTGTTTCCTGCCTCGCTGCGAGTTAATCTTCTGTTCAAAAGCATCCAGGTTGCCATTCATGTTCTTGATAAACAGATAGACCTTCTGAAGCTGGTCGGGCGAGAGGAACCGGGTGGGGTCTTCAAACTTCCCGTCTCTATACCAGTTTATATCGCTGGCATCTTCTCCAAGCTTGGTGTAATCAATCCCCGTGAAAATTCCTGTCATTGGCGAGGTTCCACCAACCAAGTGGTCACGATAATATATAAGGTGTATAAAAGGTTGTGCACTAGGGTTCTTGGCCAATTCGTCTTGATTGCTCCACACGTCGCAATCGTCAAACAGCATTCTGCCAAAGGCAGCTGCAATATCGTAGTCACCGCCCTTCACATTCATGGTAACAGGCTTCGAGAAACGTATGCGGTCTGGAAACAATGCTATCACGGCCAGTAGCCCTTTCCACTCTCCAAACAGCAGTTCATAGAATTGCTGAAGTCCGGAGGTGTCTATGTTGGGGTCGGGGGTTGCCAGTGTCTGTAGCGCAAACTTAAACAACTTGGCACGTGCCCATGGTGTAGGCACGCCAGAGATGAGTGCACCCAGTTTATCGGCTGTGATACCCTGTAGTATCTTGCCGGTTTCAATGCCCTGAATGTAGGAAGCTGCCATATTCAACTCATTCCACTGCCCCTGTGTTCCTGTGGTGATGGTTGTGTAGCTTTTTATCAATAATGCCTTCGACATAACTTTCTTCAATTAAAATTATACAACTTTGCCAACGTGTCGAATATCAACTTATAGAGTTGTTCACCTTGGTTTGTAATATTCTGCCAGTTCTTGTTTGTATCGCGAACCTCTATAAACTTTTCTTTGAACGAGTTGAATTTCGACCCGAACAATCCTGTCTTATACACATTGTCTTTTCCTAAACCTTCGTTACGATAGATGGCCTTGTTCCAGTCTACCTTCATCAAGCCTTTGAATGTGTCTGGAGAAAACAAATTGGCATTGAACAGATAGTTGTCGCCACCTCCGGCCGAACGATGAATCTGGCGCAGCCATCCTTCTTGCAATGTCCCGTCTCCTTTCTTTTGAACAAAGAAAAGATTAAAATACTTTTTCAAGCTAACAACCTGATTAACATCAATATCTGTGAAATCTTGTATTTCCTTGTGCCCGCCTGTTCTCACACTTTCCACAAAGTCATCGTTTCCGTTACAGAACAAGGCAAAGGCAATGAGCATACCAAATTTCTGTGCAAACTCTTTTGCCCGTGCAGAACCTACAAAGTCTTGAAAATCGAACTTACCATTATCATTGACCGCGCGATATTGGTAATCAGTTTTATGGTGTTCTTTGTTCTGTTGCAGGGCAGATTCGTCGGTATTGTAGAAATCAAGCGCAGCACATGCGGCAAGTAATTCTATATAGTGAGAATCGTTCTTCTGCTGCTCGCCGCCAGTGATTGTTTCTGTTATCTTTTCGCTTTCTCGCTGCATGGGATCCCAATCCAAACCGCTTGTGCCCATCATATAGAATTTCTGATAGGTGCTCTTCACAGTGGTGTCGTCATCATAGAACATCATGGCAACCTGTGAGTTCAGTGCGAACTTGTCGCTTGTTGCTATAATTTTCTGATTGGAGAGCTCGTTACCGCTTGGGGCACGAAAACTGAAATAGGCTGTTAGAAGGGTTGAACCGAAATAAGCACTTTTCAGAACGTTGGCCGCTCCGTTGCTCATAATTTCCGCTGCTTTGGAAATGGCTTGGGGTATGATGGGTATTGACGAGGCTCCAGTACCGCCAAACACAGAACCAAGAATAAACACCCTGGGCTGTCCGTTTTGAGAAGCTTTTATCAGTTCACTCAAAAATAACTTCAGCTCGCTGGATATGGGTGAGCTTGCAGCCTCGATAATGGAATGATACATCATCATTGAACCAAGATGGGTTTGCGCACGATAGCCATGCCGAAGGTTAAAGTCTTCCACGTTCTTGCTCAACACCAAGTCGGCCAAATCCGTTTCTTCGCGGTGATTGTATTGGGTATCACCATAGTTAAACACTGCCTTGAATGTGCTATTCTGCTCATAGTTTGGACTAAACTCATAATACTTGATGTTTGCCGAAAAGAATGTATCTTTATGGGTAACCCTATTGGCCTTATCCATGCCTTTGGCATTCAGATATGCTTCTTTAACTTCTTTCAGTCGAGAGAAGTTACCATTGTTCTTGTCGGTATCGAGTGCCAAAAGTTGTATCTCGGTATCGTCAAACATGCCCATTGCGCACAGATGAATGAGAGATTCAATACATCTCATTCCTGTGCCACCAATGCCTAACACAAAAAATTGTTTTGCCATACGCTTGCTTATTTCTTTTCCTTACCCAAGATAGAACCAAACTTTGAATGCCGGAAGGTGAACATCAGAATACAACTTGCAATAAGATAGACACCCATGTTGATGAATATACATTTCACGTTGCAAGCCTTGAACATGTTTTGGAAACCGGCGTTCCTGATGTGTTCAACTACATAAAGGTCGTTGTAAAGCCAAAAACCAAGAATGGCCACAAGACCGATAACAACAAAGGCAATTCTTCTTTTCACATACGACTTGTCGTTGCCGCCTTCCCATGGGAACATGTTAGCTACGGTGAGTGAAGCGACTACGGCCACAAGACCAACGATGACAGCATAAATCATGGTGCTGTTCATCAACTGCTGCAACTGAGGCAAATTTGTTACTGGTGTCATAATTATAGTGTGTGTTTAATTTATCTTTCTGGGGTTTTGATGTATATTGAATAGATTGGGCACGTTGCAATCATTGCCTGAATGTCGGGGTCTGCTAAACATTGTCTGATGCTCTCTGCAACAGAAGTGTTGGTTTGCCCAGGCTTGTCTATACTCTCAAACTCAAATTGATGGGCAAACTTCGAAAACATGTCTTGAACTTGAGAAACACAAATATCTACTTTGATAAAATTGTAAGGCCTTCCGTTAAGTACAGGTTCGGGCGTATACATATTTCCATCAAAATACAGATTGATAATACCGTGTTTTTTAAATTCCGTATCATCCAGCTTGATGAAGTTCTCAAATGGTGAAAGGGCAAATTCGGCTTTATATTTTTCACCAGCTTCTCTGGCTGTACAAAACTCCGTAAATTCCTGATTGATGTTATAAACTTTTGTAGCAACATCGGTAATGCGATAGCCTCCAAAGCTGTTTCTGTCAAGTTTCAGCCCTCCGGTGAGCATTTCACCATCGGGGAGTGCCTCGCCAGTCTGTGGATCAACGGCATAAACAACAAGAGGTTCAATTGCATCTTTCCAGTTTACGAGCCACTCCTGCGCCTCAAAAGAGCCAAAGCCTTTCACCTCTGCATTCAGATTACCATTTGGCTTCGTACTGGTTCCCTCTGCCGAAAGCGACGGGTGGTCGGCCGACAAGTGGAACATCTCTACTTGCGGAAAGGCTTGAAGTTTGACCGTCTGCATAATCCTCTCATAAATATTATCACGCAGGCGCACATCTGTGAATATAATATAGAATCGCTTCTTGTTGTAAGACTTTCCTTTATATTGATCAACATATGGCTCACTGAATATAAATATGTCATGCCCCTTCTTGAGCCAGGTCTTTAATGCACCAGCCATGTAGGGATTATTGATATTTCCTTTTGCTATAGACTGCTGGAAGTATTCGCCGTCGGTAAGGAGAACAGACTCTGAGTTGCTGTTAGCCATTTGCTCTACGGCTCCTTTCAAATCGGCATAGTTTACTTCTTGTATATTTAGCAGCAAGTTAAAAGTAGAACCTTCTTCTTTTGTTATTTGATCCCCTTTGATGGAATAATAGTTTTTCGTGGCAGCAGTCCATGAAGGAACAAGGGCCTGATAAAAGGGAGAGTTTTGACCAAGAACATTGCATGTAGAATAGTCTACATACAACGAAAGGTTGCCAGACTCCATTGCGTTAACACCTTTCATGAAATTGGTACAATGAAACTCTTTTATATAAGTCGTGTACTTTCCATAATCATCGGTGCTAACATGACTGCCACATGAAGAAATGACACCAAAACCAACAAGACCAATTGCAATCATTCCCAATGCGGTCTTCCCGACAAACGATTTCTCAAAAGCCATAAAATTCTTTTGGGTTATTCCCTTTTTTGCTCTTGGAATCTCCGGCAAGATTGTTTTAGGTTTCAGTTCTGCTAACTACAGGACATAAAAAAGCGTGAGATTCGTACTCGCTACTTATCTCACGTTCTTGGCCTTCGAACTCGCCACCTTGTAAAGATAAGCAACTTCGAAGCCCACGCAGATATGAATATTATATCCCCCACCGCAATAACAGATAAGGCTCTTTTACTAAACCTTACCCATCACGAAAGGGGATGCGTATACACACATCCCGGGTCATCTACCATTGCCACATCAGCTACAAGGGTTCTAAGTGTTCGAAGTTCAGAACGTAGTGATGAAGCGTTGAGTAAACGCCATTTTATATCATGTAGTAATTCTCTTTTCCACTCTTCCCCGCGTCAATCAGATTTCTATACACAAGATTTCATCTTTTCCCAGGCATGGTGAATCAATAACATGAGCAGCCACGGAATAATATCCGCGCTTGCCGCACACGCTTGAAATCAAGAATCGATGGCAAAGATAATAAATACTTTTGAAACAACACAACATTTCTGTGAAAATATTTTTTCACAAGGCTTGTGAAAATGATATGCTGTTATCGTTCTTGACGTTAGGAATGTTAGAAACGTTAGAAACGTTAGGAATGTTAGGAATGTTAGAAACGTTAGGAATGTTAGAAACGTTAGGAATGTTAGAAACGTTAGAAACGTTTGGAATGTTAGAAACGTTAAGAACGTTTCTTATTGGTTCGGAATGCTTCTGCTGCCGTTGCAGCCGGTTTCTGCGTATTTGCTGCAACTCCAGAAGGCTTTGCCCTGGTTGCTGCCTCGCTTGACAAAGCGCTTCACCATCGGTGCGCCGCACTTGGGGCATGGCGGGGCACCCTGTTCTATGCTCTGCTGCCGCTGGGTTTCCACGCGCTCTTTGGTCATGTTCTCGGCAAACCCTCCTGTCTGCTTGAACGTCGATAAGCTGTTTTCCAAATAGCGGGTTATCATGTTGTTCACACGCGCACAAAGTATCAACAGTGCATTGGCGGAGGTATGGATGTTGCTATGTTCTATCCAAGGATCGAAACGCTCTTTCTGTCTGAGCACATGTTCCATCATGTCGTGCATGATGTCTTCTCCATAGTGTGGAGGGTCGGGTTTCACTGTCCTCAGCGCCATGGCCTCGGGGTCGTTATTGCGCCATGCCACATGCTTGTTTGCCATGAGAATGAACGAGAAATCGTTGCTCAGCTCGTTGATGCTGGCGCGAGCCACGTCAACGAGTTTCATCTCCGTTTCTATAGAAGTCTGGTGGCGTGAAATGCCTTCGGCGATATTGGCCTGCCCGGAACGGGCCGCTTGGGTCATCTGGTCAAACAGCCGGCCGCATGGGTCGTTCTTCTGATTCAGGAACCGCCGGCAGAAACTGAATGTACCCAACTGAATGATGTTTGCTAACACCCACATATCCATATACATATAGCCGGCTGTGGAGCCTATTTTCACTGCCATGATGTTTTCGTTAGTTTCGTTATTTTCGTTAGAAACGTTAGAAACGTTAGGAACGTTAGGAACGTTAGGAACGTTTGTTACGTTGGTTGCGTTATTAAGTTTTCCCTTGCAAAAATAAGCTATTTTGCTTAAATCCACAAATTTAGCACAAGAAAAGGAAGGTATTTCTTCGGCATTCGCGGTAATTTCACTACCTTTGCAAGCTATGAGAAAGATTTTTTTATTCCTTGCCTTGGCTGTTGCGCTTGTTGTCAAGGCTCAGGATGCTTCTATTGGCAACAGAATTGATTCGCTGTTGAATGCAAATGAACTGCTCAAAACCTCACAGATGGGCATGGTGGTATGGGACCTCACTGCCGACTCGCTGCTCTACGAACGCAACGGCCGACAGACGCTGCGACCAGCTTCTACCATGAAGCTGCTCACGGCTATCACGGCACTCGACCGTCTGGGCACAGACTATGTGCTGAGCACCAAGCTGTGCTATACGGGAACCATTGAGAATGGGGTGCTGCGGGGCAACCTGATTTGCTCGGGGGGCATGGACCCGCTTTTCGACCAGTCAGACATGCAGGCGTTTGTTGAGAGCGTGCGCACGTTGGGCATCGACTCCATAACGGGTTTCGTGGGGGCCGACCGCTCGTTCAAGGACGACAAGCTGTTGGGCGAGGGCTGGTGCTGGGACGACGACAACCCAGTGCTCTCGCCATTGGTATATAACCGGAAAGATGTGTTTGTGGAAACGTTCGCTCGCCAATTGATGGCCGCGGGTGTGAAAGGGGTGATGGCACAGGGCTCGGGAACGGTGGACATGCGGGGGCGCGAGACACCTTATATTATATGCGTGCGCACGCATAACATCGACCAGGTGCTGCTGCGCATGATGAAGGATAGCGACAACCTCTTTGCCGAATGTCTGTTCTATCAGCTGGCATCGTCCGAGGGACACCAGCCGGCCACGGCGAAGCAGTCGGCGGCGCTGGTGAAAGACGAGATACAGCGGGCAGGCCTGAACCCTGCCAACTATCGGGTGGCCGATGGGTCGGGGCTTTCGCTCTACAACTATGTGTCGGCCGAGCTGCTGGTGCGATTGCTTCGCCATGCCTATAAAAACGAGGCCGTGTTCCGCCACCTGCTGCCCTCGCTGCCCATTGCCGGCTTGGACGGTACGCTGAAGAACCGCATGGACCAGACCGCTGCCTTCGGCAACGTGAAGGCGAAAACGGGCACGCTCACGGGCATCATCTCTCTGGCAGGCTATTGCACCACGGCCAACGACCACCAGCTGTGCTTTGCCATCATCAACCAAGGGGTGCTCTCGGCAAGCCAGACCCGGCACCTGCAAGACAGGATCTGCATTGAACTGTGCCGGTGACTCCTTCACATGCTTATCGCACAATCTTCCTCACGGTTCCGTCGGCTTGGCGCACGATGAACAATCCATGTCGGCCAGCCGATTGTAGTTGGCGACCATTCAAATCGAACACCATCGGCTTTGAGCTTTCTGCTGTTTGCTTTAGACCAATGCCATCTACAACCCCACCCATAAACTTGAAAGAGATGAGTCCGTCGGCGCTCATCTCAATGTCGGTGATGGCCTTCGAGAGCAGGTTCGCCCCCTCGCCGTTGGCATTATACATCAGGGAAGCCGGAGCCGACGAGTCGGTGAGCTGGTTATTCACAAACTCCGTACTGTCGGTTGTCCAGGGATAGGGCGATGTGCTCAGCTTGATGTTGTGCAAGCGGGGTTTGTCCACATAAGGCGAATAGAGGTCGCGCCGGATTACTTCTTTATCCCACGCGTTATAGTCGAGTCCGTCGGCATGCACTATGTCGAAACGGAAGTGGTTGGCCACGTTGTTGAGCGTGTTGCCTCTCCATGCCGACTGGCTGTAGTCTACATGATACACCACAAGTCCTTGTCCGGGTGCGCCATAGTCCCACCCTTTGTGCTGCCGGTTTTCAAGCAGGTAGTATTCAGTATCGGTGTGTTTAATCTGATACACCTCTCCACCGTCCGACACCGATTTCATTCCTGTGATGTTCTGCGGCTCGCTCAGTTCTATGGGAGTGAGCCATCCCAAGAGCATTTTTTCCAGAGGTGTGAAGTTGGGCGGGCACCATCCGTAGTTGGTGTAGTTGCCACCGTCCATGAGGTCCCATTCATCGACCACCGATACATATCCGTTTGAGACAGTGGGATACACATCGGGCAGCCCTAAGCTGTGGGAAAATTCGTGGCAGATGGTTCCTATACCGCACGAAGAGCTGTTGAGCCACAGTTCGCAGCTGTTCGAATAGTTAGAGATTTTCTTCCCGTCTTTGGTGGTGATGGTTGTGAAGGTTCCGGTGTTGGGCCATACATATCCACGACTGCTCACCGGCACTCCGTTCACCACGCCTTCGCCCTGGTTACCCGAAAAGCCGGCAAACACATAGACAATCTGGTCCACCGCCCCGTCGTTATCCCAGTCATACACCGAGAAGTCGATGTTGGTGGTATCGACGAACATGCGTGTGGCGGCTATCATGGCCTCCTTGCCATAGTTGCGGGTCGACGAGTTGGGGTTGGCATAGGGCTGTGCCTTTTTGTCGGTTTTGAAAGGTCCATACACATCGAACTGCAGGTTGCACAATCCCCCCGACTGCTCGCGGAAGTATTCGGCCACGCAGCCGGCACCGTTTCGGTGGTTGTAGCCCGGTGTGTTGAACATGTTGTTATAGAGCGCCTGCGGGTCTTCGTCGAAGAAGTCGGTATCGGAGAACGACACCAGAATCACCGCCTGACGATACACGCGGTTGGGGTCCCACTGTGTTTTAAATGCCGGCAACCTGCGCTGTGCGGCAGCCTGTGCAGCCCGTCTCACGGTCTGTTCGCTGTTCAGAATGTGGAACACGCCCTGCGCATCCTGCTCATACATCTTCCCGTCGGGGCTCAGGAAATAGCTGAAGCTCTCGTCGCCCGCCATGGTGAGCGTGAGCACAGTGCCATCGGGCTGCTGATAGGTTTTCCATTCAATCTTCACACGACTTGCCAAGGCCCATGCCGATAACAGAGCCAGGCACACGGACAGGAATAACTTCTTTCTCATATCTGTTTTAGTGTTCTTAGTTTCGTTTGACTGTTCCATTGCAGAAAGAAAACTGCATAGTTGGTGGCAAAGTTACAAATAAAATTGCAACTATTTAATAAATTATCATTAAATTTGCAGAACAATTTAATCAATTGAACAAAAATATGGAACAAGAAACAATTTTCGAACTATGCGGCTGGATAGCCAGCATCTGCCTGATTCTGGGTTATCTGCCCCAGGCCATTGAAACCATTCGCACGCGCAACACCGACGGCATTGCGCTGCCCACCTTTCTGATGATGGGCATAGGCGGTTTCTTCTTTATGCTGCAGGGCATTCTGCACCAGCCCGACAAGCTCTGGGCGCTGTTCATCACCAACCTGATTACCACCACCTGCAGCTGTATCGTTTTCGGCATCAAAATCTACAACGACTACTTTAGGCGCTCCGCTAAATGATAAATGATAAATGATAAATGACAAATGGAGAAAGCCGCATCTATCATTTAGCGAAGCGACTCATTTATCATTTAGCGAAGCGCAGCGCCGCCCTGCGGCGCTGCGCGCCTACATGCTGGGGGTAGAAACAATAACGAAGGCCGAGGTGTTGCTGTAGCCGGTGGGAAGGGCGAAGCTCACGCCATCCTTGGTGAAGGTGGTGCCGCCCGTGGCCACCTGACTGGTGTAGGTGTTATAGTTCTGACTGCCGGTAGAGGGCGCGATAGTCTTTCCGCCGATGCCCATCAGCTTGGCACCCTTCACCACGAAGTTGTAGTCGGTTTTAAAGGTGGTAGCCTTCGAGTCTGCAACGGCAGCGAGGGCCGTGCCGCCGGTGATGCTGATGTTGCCATCGCTTTTCACCGCCTGCGGTTTCGAGTCGAGTGCACTGTTATATTTGTAGCGTGCGCCCGTGGTAACCACGGTGAGCGTGCCACCCGTTTGGGTGATGGCTCCCGTAGCGTTCAAGCCCTTTCCGCCCGCGCCAGTTGCCGTGAGCGTTACCGAACCGCTGCTCATGTTGAAGGCTCCGCCCGTTTTCAATGCCGATGAACTACTGATGTCGGCCTCGGTGGAATCGTAGTACGAAGCCCCGCTAACCGTTGCCACGAGTGTTGTTCCTGCCACCACCACGGTGGAGTCGGTTTTCAGAGCTTTCGAGGCATTGCCCGTGGCATTGATGGTGATGGAACCACCGTTGAGGAAGGCAAAGCCGTTGTTGGTGTACTGGTCTTTGGTTCCCTTCGATTCGCCCTTGAATCCCAGGTCTATGCCGTCGCCCGTAGAGGTTACGTTGATGGTTCCGCCATTCATCTGGAAATACTCGCTCAGGTGCAGTCCGTCGCTGGCAGCCCCTGTCACGTTGATGGTGCCGGAAGTCATCACCATGTGCTCGTCAACCGATATGGCATGTTTGGTATTTCCCTTCACGTTGAGTGTTCCCGTACCGCTGAAGGTGGGGTGTCCGTTCAGGTAGAAGCAGGCATTGTGACTTCCGCCCGCAGCATCGGCAAGGGTGTTGGTGCCCACGAGCGAAACGGTTAGAGCCTTGCCATCCTCAATATCGATGGCTGCCCCCGAGGTGCTGGTGAGCGAGAGGTTGTTCAGCACGAAGTTGGCCTTGTAGCTGCCGTCCATATAGAACGAGCCTGCCGTGGAGCTCCCGCTCAGGGTGTAGGTAACCTCTTCCTGCAGGTCGGTGCTCTGAATGATGCTCACGTTAGCCCCGCTCACCGTGGCGGTCATATACTTGGCCACGTTTCCGGCAATGGTAACGTTGGCACTTGTTCCGCTATACACCACGCTCACGGTGTTGTCGGCCACGGTGTTGGCGTTCACCTCTATCTTAGAAATATCGCTCACGTTGTAGGTGCGCCCCTCGATGGTGAACTGCGTACCGCTGGTGAAAGCCATGTCGCCGGCATTGGCAGCGGAGTGTGCGAATGTGATGTTGCCCACGTTCACGTTGAGCGTCTGCGCCTGTGCGGTGAGCACCGAGCCCAAGGCACAAGCCACTGAAAAGAATCGGAGTATTGTTTTCATCATTTCACCAGCACTTTAGATGTTTTGTCGCCTTGTTTGATGATATACATGCCGCGCCCCAGCTTCTGCACGTCGGCAGGCGAGGCAACCTTACCCAGCTCCACGCCCGAAACACTGTAGATGAACACTTCGCCGGTGGCAGTTGCTTTTTCAGCAGAACTGATGCCCGAAGCAGTATTAGAGAAGAACATCTTGTTCAGGTCGGCCAGTGCGATGGTAGTGGTTTGTCCGTTTTGTGTTACCAGCATGTTCGACCCCGAGAAGGTGATGGTGAGTCCCGAAGCAGTGAACGACTGTTCAGCTCCTGTTTGCCATTGGAAAGTAAGATAGTTGTAGTCGGCAGCAAAGGTGTTTGCCACCGCGCTCATGGCAACGGCCATGGTAAGCAGAAATTTCTTCATATCCGTTTATTTTGTTTATATTCGTTCTTCTTGCCTGCAAAAATAAACAAAATATATGGAAATGCTATTAAATGAATTGCTAAAAAAAAGAAAAAGCTAACTAACTGAAAGTTTTTTCATCCAGTGGCCTCGCCAGATGCGAACCAGGAAGAGCAGTCCGCGCAGTGTGAGCTCAATGGCCATGGCTGTCCACACGCCCTGCAGTCCGTAGTCGCGGGCGAGCCAGAAGGCGAGTGTGAGTCGCACGCACCACATCGACATCAGGTTGAGCACTGCCGGCCGCAGGGTGTCGCCGGCTCCCACGCACACGCTGTAGGCCACGATTGATGCGGCAAACATGGGTTCGGCAAAGGCTTCAATGCGCAGCACCTGTGCTCCCAGTGCTTTGATTTCTGCCACAGGGGTCATCAGTGCCATCAGCTCGGGGGCAAAGACAAACATCACCGCTCCCATCAGGGCCATCACGGCCATGCCCATGCCCACGGTCATCCAGGCAAACGAACGGCACAGGTCCAGTCGGCCGGCTCCCTTGCTCTGTCCCACCAGGGTGGTAGCAGCTTCGCCAATGCCATAGCCGGGCATGTAGCACAAACTTTCGGCAGTGATGGCAAAGGTGTTGGCGGCAATGGCAATGTTGCCCAAGGGTGCCACAATCATGGTGCTCACCACCTGTGCTCCGCCCATGAGCATCGACTGGAATCCCATGGGCACGCTAATTTTCACTGCCTGCCAGATGTAGCTCCCCATATATACAAAAGGTTCGCCCGCGCGACGCAGCGAGAGCATGGGTGAGCGCCAGAACACCATCCACGACTGCACCACCATTACTATCATGTATGCCAGTGCGGTGCCCATTGCCGCACCCGTTACATAGAGTCCGGCCCCGGGAATGGTAAGGGTGAGCCCCATCAGCTGCACCTGCCGTGTGGGAAAGATGAGGAAGAAGTTGAGCAGCATGTCGAGCACACAGAGCGTAACGCTCATGGTGCTGGCCACGCGCATGCTTCCCTCGCATTTCAGCATCGATGCTGCCAGGTTGTTGAACTGCATGAAGGGCACTGCCAGGGCAAAGATGGTGAAGTAGCGACTGGCATCGGCGGCAACATCCTCTCCCCCACCCAACCAATATGGCAGGTAGGGAGCAATCAACAAGGCAATGGTGCAGAGCATCAGGCTCATCACCGCGCAGCCCAACAGCGCGTGGCGCACCACCTGCCGTGCTTTCACAAAGTCGTTGGCCCCAATGAAGTGTGCCACCTGCACCGAAAAGCCCATGGAGGCCGCGCCCGCCAGTCCGCCAAAGAGCCAGAGCGTGCTCTCCACCAGTCCGATGGAGGCCGGGGCCTCAGCCCCCAGACTGCCCACCATGGCCTGGTCTATGAAGAACATCATCACGTTTGTGATTTGTGCCAGAATGGAGGGTATGCTCAGTCCGATGATCAGACGGAGTTTCTGGTTGCGCTCCAGCGTTTGTCCCTCGCGAATGGCAGCCAGCAGCAAGTCGGTTTGTTTCTCTTTGGCCTTCATGTTTGCTATTGGGGCACAAAGTTAAACATTTATTTTCAATGCACAAAAAAAAAGCGGGAGGTTGCATCCCTGCAACCACCCACCGCGATATCCAAATTCTATGTTTTCTCTTGTTGAGTTGCTATCCTTTTTACAATCTTTCTTTTACCTTAAATTCAGACTAATAACCTATCGAATGCAATCTTTTACCTTATTGGTGTCTAACTAATACCTTTAAATATATGACTAAATCAAACTATCCTTTCTCAATCTATTTGTCATGCTGAAACAATCTTTTCTACCTTGAAGAGGTCACTACCTCGTATCCTTTCCAATCTTTTCCTTTGAGGAGCTTTCCCCATGTATTTCTTTTCTCTCTTTGTTTCTTTTTGACGTTGCAAAGATACAGCTGTTTTCGCACACAACAAAACTTTTCGACACTTTTTCTTTGGTTTGTCTTATTATTTTGATATAAATCAAGCAGGGCGCAACCATTGGCGGGTGATTAACCTTTTGCGAGGCTTTGCTGGGTAAGACCATATAAGTGACCAAGGGCTGGTCGGCTGGTGACCAAGGGCTGGTCGGCTGGTGACCAAGGCCTGGTCATCTGCTGACCAAAGCCTGGTCATCTGCTGACCAAAGGCTGGTCATCTGCTGACCAAGGGCTGGTCATCTGCTAAAAAAAAGAGTATGCCGAAGAATTTAGCTCCTTACAGGATTTTGTAGCACCTTACCTTGATTTCTGCATGACCCTTTGTTTCCGTGCGAACCGCAAATGCGTGCGCTCCGCGCCTCACTTCCTCACCACTTCGTGCAGATAGATTTTGAAGATGAGGGTGGAATATGCGGGAATGCTGCCCGATGCCGTGGTGCCGTAGCCCAGGTTGTAGGGGATGGTAACCTCCCAGTAGTCGCCGGGGTGCATTTGTTGCAGCACGGTGGTCCAGCCTTCAATCACGCCGCTCACGGCAAAGGTGGAGGGCTTGGCCGTGCCAAGGTCGAAGTCGCCATAATAGGAACGGTCGAACACATATCCGTCGGGGAAGTTGGTGGAGGGCAACAGCCGTCCTTCGTACGACACCCGCACCGAGTCGGTATAGCAGGGTGTTTCGTCGCTGGTTCCGCTCTGCAGCACATGCACCACCACATAGTCGGTGGGTTTCTTGGCCAGCGAGTCCACCAGCGACCACTTGCGCAGCACCTTCCACGACGAGGCAGTGCTGTAGTCGCTGCTGAGCATCATCTCGAACGCCCTGTTATAGAGGCTGGCGAAGTAGGCATCGTTTGTTTGCTGCCAGTTGGGGAACTCGTCGGGTTCGCCATCGTTCTCGCTGCACGCACTCGCCGCGAGCAACAAGCCCAAAAGCAGCAGGGGCATCACCCCCGCTGCTCTTTTCAGTTTATTGTATAAGTGTATCATGCTCTTTTTTCTTCCAGGTGTTATTTCTCCACTAACTTTTTGAGCAAGCTGGTGATCGACACCTGGTCTTCGATGATGGAGCGCAGTTCACTCACGGGCACGCGTTTCTGTTCCATGGTGTCGCGGTAGCGCAGGGTCACGCAGTTGTCGTTGAGTGTGTCGTGGTCTACGGTCACGCAGAACGGTGTGCCGATGGCATCGTGGCGGCGGTAGCGCTTGCCGATGGAGTCTTTCTCTTCGTAGTGGGTGTTGAAGTGGAACTTCAGCTCGTCCACAATCTCGCGTGCTTTCTCGGGCAGCCCGTCTTTCTTCACCAAGGGGAACACGGCGCACTTCACCGGAGCAAGCGGAGCCGGCAGGCGCAGCACGGTGCGCGTTTCGCCATTCTCGAGTTTTTCTTCCTGGAACGAGTGGCACATGATAGAGAGGAACATGCGGTCTACGCCAATAGAGGTTTCAATCACGTATGGCACATAGCTCTCGTTGGTTTCCGGGTCGAAATATTTGATTTGCTTGCCCGAGTACTTCTCGTGCTGCGAGAGGTCGAAGTTGGTTCTGCTGTGAATACCTTCCACCTCTTTGAATCCGAAGGGCATCTTAAATTCGATGTCGGTAGCGGCGTTGGCATAGTGCGCCAGCTTGTCGTGATCGTGGAAGCGGTAGTTCTCGGCTCCGAATCCGAGTGCCAGGTGCCATTTCATGCGTGTTTCCTTCCAACGGGGGAACCACTCCAGTTCCGTTCCGGGTTTCACAAAGAACTGCATCTCCATCTGTTCGAACTCGCGCATGCGGAAGATGAACTGCCGTGCTACGATTTCGTTGCGGAAAGCCTTACCAATCTGTGCAATGCCGAAGGGCAGTTTCATGCGCCCGGTTTTCTGCACGTTCAGGTAGTTCACGAATATTCCCTGCGCCGTTTCGGGTCGGAGGTATATTTTCATGGAGGCATCGGCCGAAGCTCCCATCTCGGTAGAGAACATCAGGTTGAACTGGCGCACGTCGGTCCAGTTGCGTGTTCCGCTGATGGGGCACACGATTTCTTCGTCGAGGATAATCTGCTTCAGCTCTTCCAGGTCGGGTCCCTGCATGGCTTTGGCATAGCGTTCGTGCAGTGCATCGCGCTTGGCTTTTGTTTCAGCCACGCGGGGCGATGTGGCCAGATACTGCGCCTCGTCGAAGCTCTCGCCGAAGCGTTTGCGTGCCTTGGCCACCTCTTTTTCAATCTTCTCGTCGTATTTAGCTATCTGGTCTTCAATGAGCACGTCGGCACGGTAGCGTTTCTTCGAGTCGCGGTTATCGATGAGTGGGTCGTTGAAGGCATCCACATGTCCGCTGGCCTTCCAGATGGTGGGGTGCATGAAGATGGCCGAGTCTAAGCCCACGATATTCTCGTGCAGCAGCACCATCGACTGCCACCAATATTGTTTGATGTTGTTTTTCAGTTCCACGCCGTTCTGTCCGTAGTCGTAAACGGCCCCCAGTCCGTCGTAGATTTCGCTGCTGGGAAACACAAAGCCATATTCCTTGCAATGGCTCACAATTTTCTTGAAAACGTCTTCTTGTGCCATAATTTCTTTCTTTAATTTGCAAATTTGGCGGCAAAGGTACTATTTTTTTTTTAATAACACGATGTGTTCTAAAAAAAACCACTACCTTTGCACGCAGTTTGGTTCAAAAGGACGAATATTAATAAGGTATATACATATTATAATATATATATTATGGCATTAAAAATTGTTGTGCTGGCCAAGCAAGTGCCAGACACCCGTAACGTGGGAAAGGACGCGATGACTGCCGAGGGCACCGTGAACCGTGCGGCCCTTCCCGCCATCTTCAATCCCGAAGATTTGAACGCACTGGAACAGGCTCTGCGCCTGAAGGAGCAGAACCCGGGTTCTACTGTTGGTATACTCACGATGGGTCCTCCACGTGCAGGTGAGATTATCCGCCAAGGTCTCTACCGCGGTGCCGATACCGGCTGGCTGCTCACCGACCGCCTCTTTGCCGGTGCCGACACACTGGCCACTTCATACGCGCTGGCCACTGCCATCAAAAAGATTGGCGATGTAGACATCGTGATCGGCGGCCGTCAGGCCATCGACGGCGATACGGCTCAGGTGGGACCGCAGGTAGCCCAGAAGCTTGGGCTCAACCAGGTGACCTACGCCGAAGAAGTTTGTTCTGTACACGACGGCATTGCCGTTGTACGCCGCGTCATCGACGGTGGCGTGGAAACCGTAGAAGCTCCGCTGCCCGTGGTGATTACCGTGAACGGAAGCGCCGCTCCCTGCCGTCCGCGCAACGCCAAGTTGGTGATGGCGCACAAGTGGGACCACTGTCCGCTCGAGGCCGAAGCCTTTAAATCGGCCGAGGGAGAAGGGAGGGGGGCTGTGCTCAACCAATGGAGCGTGGCCGATGTAGAAGGCGACCCGCAGCAGTGCGGACTGGCCGGTTCGCCCACCAAGGTGAAGGCGGTGAAGAACATCGTGTTCCAGGCCAAGGAGTCGAAAACACTCACGGCTTCAGATGCCGACATCAACAATCTCATTCAGGAACTGTTAAACGAAAAGATAATTGGTTAAGCCCCCTAAGCCCCCTAAGATAGGGGGGTGGGGGTCTGCCCCAAAAGCCCCTAAGGGGTTAGGGATTCTCATAAAACAATAGTATGAACAACGTATTTGTATATTGCGAGATAGAAGGTACTCTGGTACAGGAAGTATCACAGGAGCTGCTGACCAAGGGACGCAAGCTCGCCAATGAACTGGGCGTGGAACTGCACGCTGTGGTGGCCGGCACGGGCATCAAAGGAGAGGTGGAACAACAGATTCTGCCCTACGGTGTAGACAAGCTGTTTGTGTTCGATGCCGAAGGACTGTTCCCCTACACTTCGGCTCCGCATACCGACATCTTAGTGAAACTCTTCAAAGAGGAACAACCGCAGATTTGCCTGATGGGGGCTACGGTTATCGGTCGCGACTTAGGACCGCGCGTTTCTTCGTCGCTCACCAGCGGACTCACCGCCGACTGCACCGAGCTGGAGATTGGTCCCTACGACGATGTGAAAACCAAACGCCACTACGATAACCTGCTCTATCAGATCCGGCCGGCCTTCGGCGGAAACATCGTGGCTACCATTGTGAACCCCGACCACCGGCCTCAGATGGCTACCGTGCGCTCGGGCGTGATGCAGAAGGCACTCTACGAGGGCGACTGCCGCCAAGAGGTGGTCTACCCCGAGGTTGCCAAGTATGTGAGCCCCGAGGCTTTCGTGGTGAAAGTGCTCGACCACCATGTAGAGGCTGCCAAGCACAACCTCAAAGGGGCTCCCATCGTGGTGGCCGGAGGCTATGGCGTGGGGTCGAAAGAGAACTTCGACATGCTCTTCCAACTGGCTAAGGTGCTGCATGGCGAGGTGGGCGGAAGCCGTGCTGCCGTGGATGCAGGATGGCTCGACCACGACCGCCAGATTGGTCAGACGGGTGTTACCGTGCACCCGAAGGTGTATATCGCCTGCGGCATATCCGGACAAATCCAACACATCGCGGGCATGCAAGACTCGGGAATCATCATCTCCATCAACTCCGACCCCGATGCACCCATCAACCGCATCGCCGACTATGTGATTGTGGGAACCGTGGAAGAGGTGGTGCCCAAACTCATCAAGTATTATAAACAGAATAGCAAATAATCCACATGGCAAACTATTATACCGACCACCCCGAGATAGCATTCTATCTCAACCATCCCTTGATGGCTCGCATCGTTGAGCTGAAAGAAAAGGGATTCGCCGATGCGAAAGAATATGACTACGCACCCGTAGACCTGGCCGATGCCATCGAGAACTACAAACAGATTCTCGACATCACCGGTGACGTGGCTGCAAACATCATCGCTCCCAATGCCGAGAGCGTAGACTTAGAAGGACCACATCTCGAGAACGGACGCATGATCTATGCTTCTAAAACATACGAGAACCTCGATGCCACCCGCAAGGCCGGCCTCTGGGGGGTGTCGATGCCCCGACGCTACGGCGGACTGAACCTGCCGAATGCCATCTTCTCTATGCTCTCGGAAATGATTTCGGCTGCCGATGCGGGCTTCCAGAACATCTGGAGCCTGCAGAGCTGTATCGACACGCTCTATGAGTTCGGCTCTGAGGAACAACGACAGAAATACATCCCGCGCGTGTGCAACGGAGAGGGCATGTCGATGGACCTCACAGAACCGGATGCGGGCTCAGACCTGCAGCGCGTGATGCTGAAGGCTACCTACGACGAGAAGGAACAGTGCTGGCGACTGAACGGTGTGAAACGCTTCATCACCAACGGCGACAGCGACATCCACCTGGTGCTGGCACGCTCGGAAGAGGGTACCAAAGACGGACGCGGACTTTCGATGTTCATCTACGACAAACGACAGGGGGGAGTAGACGTGCGACACATCGAACACAAACTGGGCATTCACGGTTCGCCCACCTGCGAGCTCACCTATAAGAATGCCAAGGCCGAACTCTGCGGCTCTACCCGTCTGGGACTGATCAAATATGTGATGGCGCTGATGAACGGTGCACGCTTGGGTATCGCAGCTCAGAGCGTGGGCGTGGAACAGGAAGCCTACAACGAAGCACTGGCATACGCCAAGGAACGTCAGCAGTTTGGCGACCGCATCATCAACTTCCCGGCTGTCTACGACATGCTCTCGCGCATGAAGGCAAAACTCGATGCCGGACGTGCCCTGCTCTACGAAACAGCGTGCTATGTTGATGTCTACAAATGTCTGGAGGATATTGAACGCGACCGCAAGCTCACACCCGAAGAGAAACAGGAGATGAAACGCTACCAGCGTCTGGCCGATGCCTTCACGCCCTTAGCAAAGGGTATGAACTCGGAGTATGCCAACCAGAATGCCTATGATGCCATCTCGGTACACGGCGGCTCGGGCTTCATCATGGAATACAAGAGTCAGCGGCTGTTCCGCGATGCGCGCATCTTCTCCATCTACGAGGGTACCACACAGCTGCAGGTGGTGGCTGCCATCCGCTACATCAGCAATGGCACCATGCTGCAGAACATCAAGAATATGATGGAAAGCCTCACCCCCAACCCCTCTCCGGTTGAAGAGGGGAGTGAATACTCTAAGCAGATGGAAGGTCTGCTGCAGAGGGTGCAGAAGCTCATCCCGGTTTACGAGGAGGCACTGGCTCATGCCAAAGGACTCGGCTCGCAGGAGGCTTTCGACTTCCTGGCCCGCCGACTCTACGATATCACGGCCGAACTGGTGATGTCGCTGCTCATCATCCGCGATGCGCAGAAAGCCCCCGAGCTCTTCGCCCAGAGTGCCAACGTGTATGTGCGCATGGCCGAAGAAGACATCCTGGGCAAGGCTGCCTACATCAACAACTTCCAAGCTGAAGACCTCAATAGCTTTCGCCGCTAAAAGCAGCGAAAGCTAAAACGAAAGCATTATGAAACAATACATTCCAACAATCATTGCCGCACTCTTCTCGTGCGGCTTTTTTTCAGCTTGTGCCCAAGAGGGCACAGCCAAAGAGAAAACAATTCAAACGGTCGCCGGCAGCGCCCTCACGGAATGGCAGGCTGGGGCCGTGGTAACAGAACAGGAGGTGAACGCCTTCGGCATCAACCGGTGCTTCAGGGCTCAACCCATCCCCGACGGGGTGTGGGCGCGCATGCAGGGGAAGACGTATAAGGAGAATCCCTATATCAAACGGGAAGACCTCCGGCACATCTGCGTACTGCACTACGACTACGACAACCAGATTCACCTGGGCGAAATGGTGGTGAACAGCCTCATCGCTGAACGGGTGGTGAACATCTTCCGACAGCTCTTCGAGGCGCACTACCCCATCGAACGCATGCTGCTGCCGGATGTCTACGATGCCGACGACGAAACACAGATGCGGGCGAACAACACGTCGAGCTTCTGCTACCGCGCCGTGGCAGGAACCACCAAGCTGTCGAAACACGCACGCGGACTGGCCATCGACCTGAACACACTCTACAACCCCTACTACAAAGACCGCGCCGACGGCACACGCTTCGTGCAGCCTGCCACCGCCACGCAGTATTGCGACCGCTCCGCCCAGTTCCGCTATAAGATAGACCACAACGACCTGGCCTTCAAGCTCTTCACCGCCAACGGCTTTGAGTGGGGCGGCGACTGGCACTCGTGCAAAGACTTCCAACACTTCGAGTTGGTGGAGTAAGCCTCACCCCCGGCCCCTCCCAAGGGAGGGGAGAACCCCCGAAGAGGTGACATCATTACTGACAAACTAAAAGAGATAGGAGATGAATAGTGTAATCAAAACTAATCACTATACACTATACACTATTCACTAAAGAGTGTCGACACTTGGACTCGAACCAAGGACCCCCACCATGTCAAGGTGATACTCTAACCAGCTGAGCTATGCCGACCCTTTATATAATAATGTGCGCCTGACAGGACTCGAACCTGCACGCCGCAAGACATTAGATCCTAAGTCTAACGCGTCTACCAATTCCGCCACAGGCGCATAAGCGGGTGCAAAGTTACAAAACTTTTTGGAAACACAAACAAATTGCGCAAAGTTTTTTGACTGTAGCTCAGAGACTGGTGACTATAGACTTTAGACTGTAGACTGTAGACTATAGACTGTAGACTCTAGACTCTAGACTGTAGACTGTAGACTGTAGACTATAGACTTTAGACTTTAGACTGTAGACTTTAGACTATGGAATCTATGGAAGCTATGGAAGCTATGGAAGCGATGGAAGCTATGGAAGCTATGAAATCTATGGAAGCGCGTTAGAGCACGCCGAAGGTGTGCACTCTCAGTAACCGGGGGTACGAGCGAAGCGAGCACCCCCGGCATGATAGACAATACCATGTAACGACCCCGATGGGGTCGACGGATGTGAGCAGTTCGGGCACTCCTTCGGAGTGCTGTTCGCTTATTAGTGGTCGCAGTCCGGGGGTGCTCGCTTCGCT
>CACXFT010000029.1 GCA_902767045.1 uncultured Prevotellaceae bacterium
GACTACGCGCTTGAGACCATGTGCTTGAGACCACTCGCTTGGGACCACGAAATTGAGGTTCCGCACCTCTGCTTTCATCTTTAACACAACTCATTCATCATTTATCATTTAGCGAAGCGCCTCATTTATCATTTAGCGAAGCGCCTCATTTATCATTTAGCGAAGCGCCTCATTTATCATTTAGCGAAGCGCTATGCTTTCAGCTTTTGCACTGCGCCAGCATATCACTCCCCTCCCTTGGGAGGGGTTAGGGGTGGGGTCGCCCTTGGGAGGGGTTAGGGGTGGGGTCATTCCAAATACGTGTATCCGTAGAGCCCGTTGCGGTAGTTGGAGAGGAACTCCTTTCCCTCTTCGAGCGTAATCTTACCCTGTTTATAGCTTTTGTTCACCCATATCTCCAGTTGGCGCACCAGCTTCCTGGGGTTATACTGCACATAGTCGAGCACCTCTTCCACCGTTTCGCCGTCGATGATCTGGTCGATGTGGTATGCCCCATCCTTCACCGAGATGTGCACGGCATTGGTATCGCCGAAGAGGTTGTGCATGTCGCCGAGGATTTCCTGGTAGGCCCCCACGAGGAACACGCCGAGATAGTAGTTCTCGTTTTTCTTCACCCCGTGCACCGGCAGCACATGTCCGATGTGACGACTGGTCACGAAGTTGGCAATCTTTCCGTCGCTGTCGCAGGTGATATCCTGCAGGGTGGCATTGCGTGTGGGTCGTTCGGTGAGCCGTTGTATGGGCACGATGGGGAAGAGCTGGTCGATGGCCCACGAGTCGGGCAGCGACTGGAAGAGCGAGAAGTTACAGAAATACTTGTCGGCCAACAGTTTGTCGAGATTCTTCAGTTCCTCCGGCACATGTTTGAGCGACTTGGCGATGGCATTGATTTCGCGGCACACGCTCCAGTACATGCTCTCAATCTCCGCCCGTGTTTTCAGGTCAACCAGTCCGTGCGAGAACAAGTCGAGCGCCTCTTCGCGAATCTGTTCGGCATCGTGCCAGTCTTCGAGCATCGAGCGCGAGTTCAGGTTGTCCCAAATCTCGTAGAGGTCTTTCACCAACTGGTGGTCTTCGTCCTTAGGTTCAAACTCCTCCGGCATTTCCGGCAGCGAAGCCGTTTCCAGCACATCAATCACCAGCACCGAGTGGTGAGCCGTGAGCGAGCGTCCGCTCTCGGTGATAACATTGGGATGGGGCAGTCCGTTCTTGTCGGCCGCATCCACGAACTGATACACGCAGTCGTTCACATACTCCTGGATGCTGTAGTTCACCGAGCTTTCGCTGCTCGACGAGCGCGTGCCGTCGTAGTCCACCCCCAGTCCGCCGCCGCAGTCAACGAATTCCACGTTATATCCCATCTTGTGCAGTTGTATATAGAACTGCGCCGCTTCGCGCAGGGCCGTCTGAATGCGACGTATTTTGGTAATCTGACTACCTATGTGGAAGTGGATGAGCTTGAGCGAGTCGTGGAGTCCCTTCTCGTCGAGAATCTGCAGCGCCTTGAGCAGTTCAGAGCTGGTGAGTCCGAATTTCGAGGCATCGCCTCCGCTCTCTTCCCATTTTCCCGCGCCCGACGAAGCCAGTTTGATGCGTATGCCCAGGTTGGGAGTAACGTTCAGCTTTTTGGCAGCCTTGGCAATGATGTCGAGTTCGTTGAGTTTCTCCACCACGATGAAGATGCGCTTACCCATCTTCTGTGCCAGCAGTGCCAGTTCGATGTAGCTCTGGTCTTTATAGCCATTGCAGATGATGAGCGAGTCACTTTGGCACTGCACGGCGATAACGGCATGCAGTTCCGGTTTCGACCCCGCTTCGAGTCCGAGGTTGAATTTGCGTCCGTGCGAGATGATTTCCTCCACCACCGGCTGCATTTGGTTCACCTTGATGGGATAGATGATGAAGTTCTCTCCTTTGAAGTGATACTCTTCCTTCGCTTTGGTGAAGCAGCTTGCCGTTTTCTCGATGCGGCTGTCGAGGATGTCGGGGAAGCGGAGCAGCACCGGCGGGGTAACGTCGCGCAAGGCGAGTTCGTCCATCACTTCGCGCAGGTCTACCTGCGCATCGCTCTTGCAGGGCGTGACATACACGTTTCCCTTTTCGTTGATACCAAAATAAGAGGTACCCCAACCATTGATGTTGTAGAGTTCCTTTGAATCCTCAATAGTCCATTTCTTCATTCTTTCGTGCGGTTGTTAATTCACAATAAGTTCAACTCTTCTCTAATATGCTGGATGGTGATGGCAATCTTCTCAAAATTATCCATGAGATTGACATCGATGGTGTGTTTGGCTTTTGCATAGAACGGTTCGCGAAGGGCGAGCTGTTCGGTGATAAAAGACTGCACCTCGTCAGGTGTTTTGTTGAGCAAGAGCGGTCGCACGCCCTTGCCCATTTGCAAGTGTTTGTAAAGCACATCGGGTTGTGCTTTCAAATAGACCGTATCGCCCTGCTGGTTCAGGTAGTCGATGTTGTCGAAGAAGCAGGGTGTGCCTCCCCCGCATGAGACGATGACGTTTTCGAACTCTGCCACCTCGTGCAGCATGTTATATTCCAGTTTGCGGAAACCCTCTTCGCCCCTTTCGTCGAAGATTTGCTTCACCGTTTTGCGCATGCGGGTTTCAATGTACCAGTCGAGGTCGTAGAAAGGAACCCCCAGCGCTTTGGCGAGTTCCTTTCCCACGGTGGTTTTGCCGGCTCCCATGTAGCCGATGAGAATGATTCTGATCATTTATTTATTCACGATTTCCATGCACTGCTCGTAGGTGAGTTCTGCAGCCTTGGCATGCAGTGCCTTGGGGAGTCGGTAGTTTTTGCCGTTGTAAGCCACATAGGGACCGAAGCGCCCGTTCATGATTTCGAGGTTGGCATCTTCGGGGAATGTCTTCAGGTGTCGTTGCTGGTCTTCCTTGCGTTTCTCTTCGATGAGCTCTATGGCCCGTTCGAGTGTAACGGTGAAGGGGTCTTCCTGTTTGGGCAGCGACACATATTTCTTCTGGTGCAGGATGTAGGGACCGAAGCGTCCCGAACCCACGCTCACCTCTGCCCCTTCGTAGGTTCCCAACACGCGGGGCAGGCGGAACAGTTCCAGGGCCTCGTCGAGCGTGATGGTTTCCATGCTCTTGCTGGCAGGCAGCTGTGCAAAGCGCGGCTTGTCTTTGTCTTCGGCCGTGCCAATCTGCACCACCGGTCCAAAACGGCCAATCTTCACGAACACGGGCTTACCCGTTTTGGGTTCTTTACCCAGTTCGCGCTCGCCGGCCTTATGCTCAGAGCGGGCATTGATAACCTTTTCCACAATGGGTTCGAACTTCTTGTCGAACGAGAGCATCATCTCGTTCCACTGTTCCTTTCCTTCGGCAATGCGGTCGAACTGCTCTTCAACGGTGGCGGTGAAGTTATAGTCCATGATGCCGGGGAAGTTTTTCATCAGGAAGTCGTTCACCACGATGCCGATGTCGGTGGGCAGCAGTTTCCCTTTCTCTGACCCCGCCACCTCTTTCTTGGTTTGCGAAGTGATTTTTGTTCCCTGAAGGGTGTCGATGGTGAAGGTGCGCTCTTCGCCCTTTTTATCGCCCTTGGCCACATATTCGCGCTGTTGGATGGTGGAGATGGTGGGGGCGTATGTAGAGGGTCGGCCGATGCCGAGTTCCTCCATCTTGTGCACCAGGCTGGCCTCGGTATAGCGGATGGGCCCCTGACTGAAGCGTTCGGTGGCCACCACTTCGCGCCGCTCCAAGTGTTGTCCCTTTTCCATGTCGGGCAGGATGTTGGAGCTTTCTTCGGCGTTCACTTCATCATCGTCGGTAGACTCGCGGTAGACCTTGAGGAAGCCGTCGAAGGTGACCACTTCGCCCTGCACGGTGAAATGGTAGTTGGCACTCTGGGGAGCTGTTCCGTTGATGGAAATCTCTACGGTTGTTTTCTCGAGTTCGGCATCGGCCATCTGCGAAGCAACGGTTCGTTTCCAGATGAGGTCGTAGAGTCGTTTCTCTTGTGCCGAGCCATCGATGGTTTGCTCGTTCATGTAGGTGGGGCGGATGGCTTCGTGCGCCTCCTGTGCCCCTTTGGAGTGGGTATGATAGTTGCGCGGCTTACTATAGTTTTCGCCATAGAGCGAAACGATTTCTTCTTTGCTGGCTCCGATGCAGAGCGACGAGAGGTTCACGCTGTCGGTACGCATGTAGGTGATGCGTCCGCTTTCATAGAGTCGCTGAGCCACCATCATGGTTTGCGACACCGAGAAGCCCAGTTTGCGTGCTGCCTCCTGTTGCAGGGTGGAGGTGGTGAAGGGAGGTGCCGGCACACGCTTGAGCGGTTTCTTGGCTATGTCGGAAACCACGAACTCGGCATCTTTGCAGGCTTCGAGGAAGGCCAGCGCATCGCTGTGCGACTTGAAGCGGTGGTCGAGTTCGGCTTTCACCTCTGTTTGGCCGCCATCGGCAAGGGGAACGGCGAAGATGGCGCTCACGCGGAAGTAGGGTTCGCTCTTGAAGTCTTGAATCTCGCGTTCGCGTTCAACGATAAGCCTCACGGCCACGCTCTGCACGCGGCCTGCCGAGAGTGCCGGCTTCACCTTTCGCCACAACACGGGCGAGAGCTTGAAACCCACCAGACGGTCGAGCACACGGCGGGCCTGCTGTGCGTTCACCAGGTTCATGTCTATCTGACGCGGTTCTTCGATGGCCTTCATGATGGCCGGCTTGGTGATTTCGTGAAAAACGATGCGGTTGGTTTTCGACTCGTCGAGCCCGAGCACCTCGCACAGATGCCACGAGATAGCTTCTCCCTCGCGGTCTTCATCGGATGCGAGCCATATTGTTTTGGCTTTCTTGGCGTTCTGCTTCAGTTCACTTACCAGTTTAGTTTTCTCGGCCGGAATCTCGTAGTAAGGTTCCAGCGTTTTCTCGTTGATGGAGATTTCTTTCTTCTTCAGGTCGCGGATGTGCCCATAGCTGGACATCACCTTATAGTCTTTGCCCAGAAAGCGCTCAATGGTCTTGGCCTTGGCGGGGCTCTCCACAATGACTAAATTCTCTTGCATATTCGTTTAGCTTGTAATATTGAGGGCGCAAAAGTACAAAGAACTTTTGCATACACCTTATTATATATACAACTTTTTTGTTTTTTTAAGAGATTGCTATTTCACCAACTTTTTGCCTCCCCTGATGATTACACCCTGTTGATGGGCACGGGCTTTCACCCCGCCGAGGGTGTAGGCAGGTGCTGTTTCAGCTGTGCCGGTGGCAGTAACCTGGTCGATGGCATTCACCACGCCGGCGATGGGGAGCGAAACGCCATCCCAGCTGTCGAGCACAGAGAGTCCGTTGACGCGACTGATGTACATGGTGAACAACTCGAGCAGGGGCTGACCATAGGTTTGGGCACTCCACCACTGTCCGTCTTTGAGGTAATACGCCCGAATGGGCACCTTACCCACGCCAGAGCTTACGAAGATGGAGCTTACGCCTGAGGGGTTCTTGGGGCGCTCCACCGACTCGTCGCCGCCGAAGAAGCAGAGCTTGGAAACGTTTGAATGATAGACGTAGGGCACGCCGGCTATGGGGGTGGTAACTTCTTGTAAGCAGATGCGCGAGCCGTCGGCAGTGATGCCGGCAATGGAGTAGAGGGTGAAGTCGGCAGAGGGGAGGATGTTGAACGGCAGGCAGATGGTTCCCCATGCGCCGGGTTCAGTCTGACGGATGTAAACGGGCAGATGGCCCAGCCGGAAGTCGGTGGCGCACCACCACCCTTCGCGTTTGTCGCCGGTGCTGGACCCGTTGGCGTATGAGCGCCAGGCATTGTCGATGGCACCCTGCTTAGACCCCATGAATCCGATGGCGAGCGTGTCGCCGGGTCCCACATAAACGGGAGCCGTGGCAAGGGTTTGCCACACGTTCTGGGCAGTGGCAGCGGGCAGGTCGAGGCGGTCGAAGGTGAGGGCGGGAGAGTTTTGCAGCTGGTCGCCCACCGAGATGAAGGCATGCTGATCGGAGAGACAATAGTGTTGGGTGAGCGCCTTGCACTGCAGGGCATAGTAGCCCATGGGCAGGTTGGCAATGTGCTGTTGCACGGCCATGGTCTTGGCTGTTCCCTCAGAAGCGTTCACCCCACCCCACCAGGCATTCCAGCAAGTTTCGCCGAACTGGGTTTTGGTGGTTTGTTCGCCGCCGGTGTAGGTTCCGCAAGCCGTCCATCCGGTTTTACTATCGAAGGTGGGGTTCAAGATTTTGTCGGTGGCATCGCGCAGCGGCAGGTAGTCGGCAATGGCTTGTTGCAGCACGGCTACAGCATTGGCCACCTCGTCGGCCGTGCTCACATTCTTGGCTGCCTGCACTTTTTCTTGCAATGCCTCCACACCCAGCAGGTTACACTCCACATAGGTGTTGGCATAGGTGAGCAGCGAGTCTAACCGGCGGGCGTTGTCGATGCCGATGAGCGTTGTTGCAATGGCTGCCTGAATCTGTTGAAGCTTTTCTTCGTCGGTTCCGTTAGCCGATTCCACAGCCTGTTTGAGTTCTGTATTGAGATAGGGATAAGCCGTGTTGGATGTGCGCAGGGTTGCAGCCCGCTGTTTTTCTTTGGCCACACCGTCGGCAAGGGCTGCCTCACGGGTGTTGAAGAGCTGGCGCAGTTCGAAATTATCCATTTGTGCCGTGGAGCCGAACCAGCGTTGCAGGATGAGCAGACTGGTATAGCTCTCTGTATTGAACACCGAGGCATAGCGAATCCAGCGCGACGAGGCAGGCACCGAGAGCACGATGCTCGACTCGGTGGTTCCGTCGGCAGAGAGAGAGGCACGCTGATATTCGCCGCCATTGTCTTTGGCACAGAGCGAATAGTAGTAGTTGGTGGAAGGTTGCAGGGTGATGGCTTTCTTCAGTGCTCCGGTACTGCTGGCACCCTGGTTGGTCCATCCCTGCAGGTAAGGTCCGCCATCGATGCCGCCGAAGGGCACCACCTGGAAGTCGGGTTGCGAGATGGTTTTGCCCTGTCCGTTGGTCCAGTTGAGTGTGCCGAGCGAGAAGTCGCCGTTGGTGAGGATGTTGCCCCCGGCATAGAGGGTGGCACCGTTCATGTTCACGGGGTCGCCCACCTGCAGGTTGGCGTGCACCGAGCGCATTTCGGCCGTGCGGCGTTCTTTGTTGTTGAAGTCTTTGATGTAGATGCGATAGGTGTAACCGTCGCGGCCCTCGGGGTCTTGGTAGGTGTAGTCGGCCTCGCCGTCTTCCAAGTCGATGGTGGCCACCACGGTCCAGTCGCCGCCTTCAATCTTACGCTCCACGCGCATCACGCTGTTCAGCTCGCCGTTGTATTCGTGCCACTGCAGGGTGTTGCCGCCCTCGCCATAGACCACGCTCAGGTTGGCGGGGTCTTGCATGGGTGGTGTGGCAGGCACCGATTCGTAGCTTTTGTTGTAGCCGATGCCTGTTTTCTGCGTTGCATACCACTGGCCGAGCTCGGTGAGCTGTCCGTTCTTATAGACGCGTGAGGGGTCTACCTCTGAGTTCCAGTAGGCATAGCGTTCCACATAGCCCCAATTGTTGAGCTTTCCGATGATGCGCTTCATGGTTTCGGCATTCTGATGTTCGGTTACGCCGCCGGCAAAGGCCCCGTTCTTGTTCCACGAGGCTCCCCACACAAACTCGGAAATCCAGATGGGACGCTTGTATTGGTTATAGAGGTTGGGAATGTTGTTATAGCCGTCTTCGGTCCAGTAGCAGTGCAGGTCTACCAGGTCGCAGCGCCAGCCGCGAGCGTCAATGGCATCGAGGAACTGTTTGGTGAAGTTGGGCGAGCCGTCCCACGACGAGGGGGTGCACAGTCGCATGCCGGTTCGCATGAGGTTCTGCCAGTTGGCCAGGATGGTTTCTAAGCTTTGGGGTTTATCGTCGGCCCCGTTGAGGGGTTCGTTGTTGGTTTTCATGTGGGTGGCGTATGTCACGCCTCCGCAGGCCGACGACGAGGGGTAGTCTTCATAGATGTGGTTCACCACGCTCTCGCAGTTGGGCAGTCGGTTGGTGCCCAGTCCCCAGTCGTAGCACCAGGCGGCGTTGAGGGCGCTGATGACTCCGTTGTCGGTGGTGTTGGCGATGCCTTTCTTGGAAGCATCGAACCACTGGAAGATGCGGTACGACGACACACGACCTGCCATGAGGGTGGGCAGGTTCATCTCGAGGTCGGCATCGGCAGCGATGAAACACCGGCTGTAGCCGCGCCCTCCCTCCAAGAGCGAGAAGGTGACCATGTAGCCGCGCTTCAGGCGGAACGACTGTATGCGGTTGTTGAGCTGCTCGGCGGTGAGGGTGTTCATGTAGCCGCCGGTGTTGCGCAGGTCGAAATCGTTGCACTCGTCGCCGGTGAAGTTCTTCCCGCTGTAAACGGTGAGCATCTTCGTTTGCACACCGTAAGGCAGCACGATTGAACCCGACCCGTACATCTTCACCTGACAGTTCACATTGGCCGACGCGCGCACGCCGGCAATCTTCATATACCGCAGGAAGCTCATGGCCTGAGAGGGTTTCAGGTTGTTGAAGATGACCACGGCATGGGCAGTGTTCTGGATGTCGATGGTACCCTCTTCGGCAAAGGGAGTTGTAGAGTCGATGCGGTAGTCCCAGTCTTCGGTGATGGTGACGGGGGTGGTAACCTGTGTTACATTCTTGGTGGTGTTGGCAAAGGTGGCGATGCTCAGCAGGGTGAGCAACAAGCCCAAAAGACAGCGTTTCATATTGTTAATAGTTTTTGCATGTTCAAACGTTTGTGCCCACAAAGGTACACTATTTTATGGATTCACGCAAATAATTCTTCTTCATGCGCAAATGAAGTTGGTAAAGGGCGGGCAGGAACACCATGAGTGAGAAGCCCACATAGAGCAGCACACGCAGGTAGCTGCCTCCGCAGAGCTCTACAAGCGACACATCGGTGAGCCCGGGCCAGATGCGCACGCAGGCGTATGCCACGCTGTTGTTCACCCAGTGAAAGACCAGGCCCGGAACAATGCTCCCCGACCGCCAATAGAGCCAGCCCAAGAGCACGCCAATGAGCATGGCATGAATGCCTTGTGCCAGGTTGCCGTGAATGGAGCCGAACACCAAGGCCGAGAGCAGGATGGGCAGCCACACGCGCATCCACCGGGGCATGGATTGAAAGAGAATGGTTGGACGTTCGAAGAGAGTGAGCAGGGTGCGCAGCAAGGCTCCGCGGAACACCATCTCTTCGGCAAGGGGAGCGAGGATGCCCACAGCAAGATACCCCCAGGGGGTGCTCATGAGATGGCGGAACAGTTGTTCTTCGGCCTCGGTGAGCTCCAGTCCCATCAGCTCTTCGATGAACATGGAAGGGATGATGGTTCCAAAGGCGAGCACGCTGGTCCAGGCAAGCACGGCCCAAGGGCGCGACCGGATGTAGTCGCGGGAAAAGGGCGACCAGCGGAGCAACATGAACAGCAGCACCAGCAGGATGTTGCTCGCAGAAGTGGAAACAACCAATGCCGTGGGGTTATTCACCACATTGGGAAAGAACTGGCCCACCACCACAAACGTGATGGCCTGTACCAAAAGAAACACAATGACGTATAAGGCTGTGTCGAGCCAAAGGAATGTTGATTTCTTCGTTGACATATTATTTTGTTTGATTGTTTATACTGAACAGTTTGGTTCTGCGAGACTGTGCTTGGATAGGACTTTTGCAATCACCGGTGGCTGATGATTGGATGACCAAGGCCTGGTCAGGTGCTGACCAAGGCTTGGTCATGTGCTGACCAAGGGCTGGTCATGTGATGACCAAAGGCTGGTCATGAGCTGACCAAGGGCTGGTCATCCGGTTCGGCGACCCCTATCTGATGCCTATGGCATCATCGTTTGGTTGGGGTACCTCTTCATCAGCTCTTCCTTGTCGTGCTCGAGTTGTTGGCGCAGGGCCTCGGGGCTCTCGAAGCGGTGTTCGCCCCGCAGCCGGTGTAGGAACCTAACATGTAGCAGATGGTCGTAGAGATTGCCCGAGAAATTGAAGATGTGAACCTCGATGGTTTGTTCGTGGCCATCGAAGGTGGGACGGGTGCCAATGTTCAGCATGCCATATCCTAATGAACGCGACTCGGGTGACAACTCGGAACATTCCACCCCATACACCCCACCTGCGGGGATGAGACGGGTGACGGGCTGAACGGCGAGGTTGGCGGTGGGGAAACCGATGCGGCGACCTTGTTCATAGCCGTGTACAACCGTGCCCATAAGCTCGTAGGGGCGACCCAACAGGCGGGCTGCTTCCCCGGTTCTTCCTTCTTGCAACAACTGGCGCACCACCGACGAGCCCACGGCTCCGCCATCAACACGCAGCTCGTTGGCCTGCAGCACCTCTATGCCGAGTTCGCGACCGTATGCAACATAGTGGGTAAATCCTTCGGTGCGGTTGCGACCGAATCGGTTGTCGTAACCAATGAGGAGCGTGCCCACATGCAGCTCATCGACAAGCACCTGCTGCATGAACTCACGGGCGGTGAGCGAAGCCAACTGTTTGCTGAACGAGAGCACTGCCACGCTGTCTACTCCAAGACTCTGCAACAGGCGAACTTTCTCATCGACCGTGGTGAGGAGCGTGGCCGACTGCTGACCCGTGAGCACTTCGCGGGGCGAGCGGTCGAAGGTGATAACCATGGAAGGTTGCTGCCGAGCGTGTGCCGCCTGCACCACCTGCGCTATCAGGTGGCGATGCCCCAGGTGAACGCCATCGAAAGAACCGATGGTGGCTACCACACGCTGACGGGGAGTGAGCAGTGTTCCGTTAAAACAATGAATCTTCATGCAGCCAATCGTTGATGTGGTGGTTCTGATAAGTGGTGATACCCAACGAGGCGGCCGCCGAGCAGTTGTCGGCATTGTCGTCGATGAAGAGCGTTTCGGCCGGGTTGAGCTGTGCCTGCCGCAGCACTTCCTGGAAGATGCGCACATCGGGCTTTGACAAGTGCATCTTGTAAGAAAGGAACACATCCGTGAAGAGCGCCATGGCACGGGGAACCAGCTGAAGGGTTCGCTGCCAGTGCATATCGTTGGTGTTGCTGAGCAGAAAGAGGCGGTAGCCTTGCCCGTGCAACTCGCGGAGCTTGGCGCAACGGGCATCAGAGACTTCGGTGAGCAGGGCGTTCCAAGCAGCAACAATGTCGGCATCGGCTGCGGTGCAACCGGCTATGCGGCGCACCTCGGCACAGAACTCGGCGGTGGAGATACGGCCTACTTCAATGTCGTAGAACAAATCGGTGGTGAGATGCAGGCGCACATACTCTGACACGCGCTCACAGCCCAAAGCATCGAATGCCTGCATGCAGCGTTCGCCATCAAGACCAAGCAGCACGCCGCCAAGGTCGAAAATTATATTCTTTTGTTTATTCATTCGTTTAATATGATTCTTTTCTTGTCTTCACCTTCAAGCGCAGCAGTCGGATGGACTCGGGAACCCACAGCACCAACGAGGTGATGCCCACAATAATCGCCCACTCGGTGAGCGAAAGAGGAACGGTTCGGAACATGCGCCCGCCAAACTGCACAATGAGCACTTGCCCGAGCAGAATGAGCACCAGCACAAGCACCATGCCACGATTCCAGAACAAATGGCGAAGGGCCGGATGCTGAGAACCGAGGGCCTTGGCATTGAAGAGGTTCCAGAACTGAAGCATGACAAAGGTGGTGAAGAACCAGGTGAGTTCGCGAGGGTCTACGCCGTCGGTGCGGTGGAACTCGCAATAGAGCAGAAACACAAACATCACAGCGAAAAAAAGGAAGCCGGCAAAGAGAATTTGCAAACCCATGCGCCGCGGAATGATAAAGGCGGTGCGCGAACGGGGCTTCTCGTTCATCACTTCGCGTGATGGGGCGAGCGAGGCCAACGCCATGGCAGCAAAGGTGTCCATGATGAGGTTCACCCACAGAATCTGCGTGACGGTGAGCGGCATCTCGGTTCCCACAAAGGCTCCGCCGAGCACCAAGAGCAGGGCGGTAACGTTCACCACTAACTGAAAATAAAGGAAACGCTGCAGGTTGTGGTAGAGCGAGCGCCCCCACATGACGGCACGCGAAACGGAACGGAAAGAGTCGTCGAGCAGTGTCATGTCGCTGGCTTCCTTGGCCACACGGGTGCCGGAACCCAGCGAAAGACCAACATGGGCATAGTGAAGGGCGGGGGCATCGTTGGTGCCATCGCCGGTAACGGCCACCACCTCGCCCCTGCGCTGCAAAAGTTCTACCAGCCGCTGCTTGTCGGTGGGCCGGGCACGGGAAAGAACTTTTAAGCTGGGCAACACCTGCAGGGCCTCTTCGTCGGTTAGAGCCGCAAACTCCGGGCCGGTGAGAGCAATTGGCGCTGGTGAGAGGGAGAAGGGGCTAGTGGGGCTAGTGGGGCTAGCAGAACTAGTGGAACTAGTAGAACTAGTAGAACTAGTGGAACTAGTAGAACTAGTAGAACTAGTGGAACTAGTAGAACTAGAAATACTAGAAAAACTAGAACTACTAGCAATCCCAATCTGGCGGGCAATCTCGAGGGCGGTGAGGGCATTATCGCCCGTTACAATCTTCACCTCTATGCCTGCGCGAAGGCAATCGGCCACTGCCGCAGGCACCTCGGCCCGCACAGGGTCGCTAATAGCAACAATAGCCTGAAAAACAAAATTGCTCTGCTTTCTGCTTTCTGCTTTCTGCTTTAAAAAGGCCAGTGCCAACGTGCGCATGCCACGCTGTTGGAAATGGTGCAGGCGGTCTTCAATCTGTTTTCGCTTCTCGGCGGAAAGCTCACAACGGGAGAGCACCACTTCGGGTGCTCCCTTCAGAAAGGTATAAGTGGTGTTGTCGAAGACAACGGTGGTGAGCATTTGCTTGCGCTCGGTGGAGAATGGTTCCTGAGCAACCACCTTGGCCTGGCGGCGCAACTGCCGGTAATCGACTCCGTGCTTGGAGAGGTAACGCAGTAGTGCCACCTCGGTGGGGTTGCCAATGCCCTGCTCGCCATCGAGTTCGGCTGTGCTGTTCACCGCCATCGCCAAAAAAAGCTCGTTGCTTTCTTCTTCCTGCTTTCTGCTTTCTTCTTTCTGCTTTAGCGAAGCGCTGCTTTCTTCTTTCTGCTTTAGCGAAGCGCTGCTTTCCACCTCCGCCACCTGCATGCGGTTTTCGGTGAGCGTACCGGTTTTGTCGGTACAGATAACGGTGACAGCCCCCATGGTTTCGCAGGCATGGAGCCGGCGCACCAGGTTGTTGCCCTTGAGCATGCGCCGCATGTTGAGCGCCAAGGCTAAGGTGACAGCCATGGGGAGCCCTTCGGGCACGGCCATCACAATGAGGGTGACAGCCATCATGAAATACTTCAACACCACCTCGGCCATGCCCATATAGTTGGTGCTGTGCCAAAGGGTGGTGTTGACAACCATATCATGAACAAGGAAGATGAGAAAGGCGGCCACGGAAACGGCCGACCCCACCTTGCTGATGAGCTGGGCCAAACGGTCGAGCTGTTCGTTGAGCGGGGTTTTCACTTGGGTAACCTCGGTAGACTTGCGGGCCACCTTGCCTATTTCGGTATGGTCGCCAACAGCGGTGACCACGGCCTCGGACCTGCCGCCCATCACCAACGACGAACGGAGCAACTGCCAACAAGGATAGGTGGATTCGTGACCCTCGGCCTGTTCATCGCTGCTTGGAGCTGTTCCCTTTTCGGCCACAGGCTCACCCGTGAGAGCCGACTCGTCGACCAACAGGTTGATGGAACTGAGCACACGGGCATCGGCGGGAATCTCATCGCCGGGTTCGAGCAGAACGATGTCACCCACCACAACATCGCGACGGGGCACCTGCACCACCCTACCCTCGCGCCGCACCTTCACGGGCTGCTCTTCGTCGAGGGCGGTGAGCACAGAGAAACGGCGCACGGCATCGCGTTCGAAATAGAAACCTACGGTGGTGGCGAAGAATACGGCAAGAATGATGCCGATGGTTTCAACAAAATCGTTCTTCACAAAGGCCAGCACCAACGAAACGGCTGCGGCAAGCAGCAACACTTGAATAACAGGGTCGCGATACTTTTCGAGGTAGAGCGACCAGAGCGACACAGAGGGTGGTGGCGACAACACATTGTCGCCATGAAGCCGACGGCTCTCGGCTACCTGCGCAGCTGTGAGTCCATCGGCCTGTTGACCGGTAGAAAAAGAAAATGCACTCATAATCAATGATTACGAGTGCAAAGGTAATGGAAATAGGGCGAAACTGCAAAGTTTTGCTATGGTTTTGCCCCAGAAGGAAATACTATTTAACGATTTTCATGCTACGCACCTGACCGTTTGACAACACCTCGCGACGAATATAGATGCCACGTTTGGTGGGGGCCACTGTGCCGAGCGAAATGCCGCCAAGGGTATAATAACTGGTGCGGACGGCTGTAGATTCGGTGCCGGGAACGGCATGCACGCCGGTTATCATCTCTTCAACGTCGGGCATTACCACGGGTTCAATGCCCTGGCGGGTGGGGGTGACGCGGTTGATGGTGCCGTCGGCGGCAAAGGTGAGCTTATCGGCACATACCTCGCGGTGGATGCCGGGACCGTCGTTGAGAAAGTGCTTGTTGATGCGATGGTAGACGATGTACCAATCGTCGGTGCCGGGGATGTTCAGTATGGAGTTGTGGCCGGTGCCATAGATTCTGTTGGTGGGGTCTTGGATGATGACGATGGGATTGGCTGCCACCTGAATGGGACCCGTGGGCGACGTGCTGGTGCCGTAGGCTACATGGTAGTTGGTGGCTCCGGTATCATCGACACTCCACAGGAAATAGTAGAGACCGTTGCGATAGAACACATACACGCCCTCGCGGAAAGCATAGTCGGCAAGGGTGCCGCCCACAGGGGTGATGACATATTCGTCGGAGCCGACACTCATCATGTCGTCGCCCAACAGCCGGTAGCAGAGCTTACCATTACCATAATAAAGATATGACTGTCCGGAAACAGGGTCGGTGAACACATCGGAGTCAATCATCTGTCCGGCAGCGGAGGCAACGAAGAGCGGCTGACTGGCTGCCTTGAACGGACCGGTGGGACTCTCTGACACGGCCACGCCGAGGGTTTTCTTGGAGAGCAAACGGTTTTGACCGCTGAAGTAGAAATAGTAACGCCACTTGCCATCGACCCATTTCTCTTCGATGCACGGTGCCCAGGCATTACCCGACGACCACACCACATCGCGGTTGGTTTGAAGGTTGAGGATGGTGCCCTCGTTGGAGAAGTGAACCATATCAGGACTGGAGAACACATCGAACGTGTAGCCACCCCAGCCGGGGAAGCCGTCGGTGGTGGGATAGACATAGAAGCGGCCGGTCTTCTTGGAGAAGAGCACCTCGGGGTCGGCATGGAAATCGGGGATGATGGGGTTGCCCTCAACAGCCGCCGACACGTTCAGGGTGGTGGTGGCAGAACCGGAAGTGAGGGTGTAGGCAACAGGACCGGAGGTGAAATCTTGCGGGCCAACAGGACTGATGGTGGTTCCGATGGCAGGCACCAGCTCGGGGTCGAAAGCAGAGAGGTCGGTGCCGGGTTCTACGGGCAGGAACATCGTTGAACCGGAATTGTCGATGTTGGTTGTCTTCATAGCCTTGCTGTTGCTGCGCTCAACACGGGGAGTGAGGCCGCTCACGGGGAAAGCCTCCAGCAAGCGGGCTTCTTCTTCGGCAGTGATGGGAATAACCGTACCGTGACGGGGCGTGAACGCGCCGCTGGTGGCGGTGTTCTGAACAAAGGTGAACGAGGTGAGGTTGGGACTGGAGCAGAACTGATAATGACCGTTGCTGTAGCAGTCGTACATAAGAATCCAGCTGTCGCGGTTGATGAGCTTGAACACGCCTGCCCCTTCCACGTTCTCGGTTGTTTGCTGAAGGGTGCGCGTGGGTTCCGACCACTGCGAACCGGCGGGCTGTCCAGGTTCGGGAGTGAGCCGACGGGCCGTTACCTTGCAGATGCCACCCTCGCCTTCGTTCTTATAGAAACCGTGATAGAGGCTGTCGCTCTCGCTGTAAACGATATCCATGTCGATGGTGGCTGAACCGCGGTCGTAGAAATATTCGGGTGTGCCCTCCAGGTCGGTGAAATCGGCGTTGGCATAGCAGTAGTAGTCTTTATCGTAGGGAGCAGTGCCATCGGTGGTGCGGATGGAGAAATAGACCATATACTTACCGGCATCGGGGTCGTAGATGGTTTCGGGAGCCCACACACGGTCTACATTGGCAAAAGTGGTGCCGGCAAAGCGCGAGGGGAAGTGAACGGTGGCATTGTTCCAGTGGATGAGGTCGCGGGAGCGCGAGAGCACGATGCCGCGGTTGCTGTCCCAGCCCAAGGAGCATTTCATGTCGGTGTTGACCATATAGAACCAACCATCGTTGCCGCGCAGGATGTGGGGGTCGCGGAGTCCGCCCATCACAGTGGTGGTGTCGGCCGTGAAGAAAGCACGCCCGCCATTGATGGGGGTATAATTATAGCCATCGGAAGAGAGGGCATAATAGAGGTTCTCGTTGTTGTTGGAGGGGAAGTAGACAAAGAGGTAGCTCTTGTAGTTTTCGCGCGGATGAATGGATACGTCGAAGGTGCGCTGGGCACGGGCTTCACCTTTCAGGGCAGTGGCGGTGAGGGTAAGCTGTTGGCGCTCGCCTTCGGGCTGACGGAGCACACGGCCGTCGTTGGTGAGCCAGCTTTCGTCGCTCGACTTCCAGAACAGCACAGACCCCTCTTCGCCCACCGTGGGCAGTGTTACATTGCTGTAGAGATTGTTGAGATGACCGTCGGTGATGCGGATGTTGGCTATGTCGAGTTGTACACTCTCTTCATCAGAAATCTCAGGAAGCACACCCACGGGAATTTCTACTTTCACAACCACTTCGCTGTTGCGATAGGTGGTGGTGAGGGTGGCGGTGAGGGTGGCGGTGGCAATGGGATAGCCGGCAGCCGGACGGGTGATCTGTCCGCGGTCGGTGATAACATTCGGGTTGCTGGTTGTCCAGGTCACGCGCACATCGTCGCCATACTTGGTGGGAAGCACAATGTCTTGCTTCAGGGCCGACCAGTCGCCGGGGTTGAAAGCTTCTAAACGGTTGATGAGCGACACGGAGTCGGCATAGATGTTGAGTTCGTTGGCCAGCTTAGCCAGTTCAACGTTACTGGTGTAGCGATAGTTGAAAATGCGGAAGTCGGCAATCATGGCACCTTTCAGATAGGCATCGCCCTGGTAACAGCTTCGACCTAAGTAGTTTTGCACGTTGGCACCGATGGAGCCGGGGAAAAGGGTGACCTTTCCGGAAGTGGAGCTACCATTCACGGTGAGCATGCCGCGGTCGTTGCGCTGTGTGTAGATGATGGTGTTCCAGCGCCCTTTCTCAAGAGCTTTGGATGATGTCAGGCTTATTTCGCCTGTGTGGTCGGTAGTGGTGATGGCGAAGCGCGCATCCTTAGCACTGAAGAATTGGTAGCCCTCGGTTGCCGACTTGCCAAAGCACCAGACAAAATTGCCTGCCTCGGAGAGGTCGGCATCGGCAGGAATGAACACGGTGGCAGATATGGTGTAGTTGCCGTTGATGCCATCAAGGAACTCACCAATGGAAGCAGGAAATTCGAAATAGCCATTGTTGGCGCCAAGGTCGAGCACCTGAGTGCCGGCATAGGGGATAATGGCCGCACTGCCATGAAGGGTTCCGGGATGGGTGCCGCTTTCGTCGGTGGTGGAGTGAAAGCAGTATTGAATCATCGTGTCGTCGGCATGGGAAACGCTGCCAGCGAAAAAGACGACAAAAAGAAAGAGGAAAAGTCTATTCATAAAACTTGAAATGATGAGAAGGAAATGATTGCTTGTGTTGAATGAAAAATGGGGGATGCCGGGTTAGGACCCAAAGCATCCCCCAAGATGGAATAGTTTGTTGCCAAAGAAATTACTTGCTGAAGGGCAGATACCACCAGCTGTCGTCGGCAGGCAGGCCAGCACGCTTGGCGGCAAGCTTCTGCGAAAGCCAACGGTATCCCCAGTCGGAAGAGTAGAGCTGAGTGCCGTCGGGCATGGGACGGTTCTTGTGACGAGCCAGACGGGTGAGGTCGTTGAAACGACTTCCCTCGAAGGCCAGCTCAAGTGCATACTCGTCGCAGATGAGGTCTTCAACAGCGTTGATGGTGTCGTTGATGGTTCCCGTGGGAGTGATGCCATAGATGCTGGCAAGCTCTTGGATCTTACTGCCCACGATGGTGTCCATGGTGAACGGCTCGATAGAACCGGAGAGATAGCCCTCGGCTTTCTTACCCACATCGCCGCTACCACGACCATGTATACCATAGTTGCCACTGAAGGTGCTGCGGTAAACATCGTTGAGCACGGGAACATAGTTGCCTAAGAAGAGGTTACGACGCGTAGACTCCTTCACATAGGCACAACGCTGAAGAGCAAGCTGCGTGGTGTCGAGGTCGGCAGCATTCAAACCATCGCGGAGAATGGCAAAGGCAGCATCGGGATAGCCCATGCGGTTGATGGCCTCGGCAAGGCGCAGGAACACCGTGGCGCCACGATAGATGTTGACATTGGCAGCCATATACTTGCGAATCATCGAGAACTCGTTCTGAGACTTTGACGACTTGGTGTTGTTCACCGTTACATAGCGGCGAAGGTCGCCCACCTCGGCGGCAATCATACGCTGGGTGGTGGAAGACTGGAAGTAGAGCACCTGCTTGTTGCACAGATCGAGATAAGCCTGAGAGGGATCAACCTCACGCTCCTCTAAATACTGGTCGTTACCGACAGAGCTGATGAGTGTGTCTTCGTTGAATTCGGAAGTGTAATAGTCGAAGCCAAACAAAGCGGGCAGCTCGGATGTGGTACCGTATGTTTTGTTGGCAGCACCGGGAACGTATGTGATCTGTTCGCCCCGCAGCCCTGAAGTAACACTATACATGGAAGTACCTGATATCCAGAAATTCCAAGACCAGTCATCGCCCCTTGGTCTGTAACCCGAACCGAAGTTAGGAATTTCACGCAAGCGTTCTGCGGGAAGCACACTGGTTGAAACGCCCATATCGGCGGCATGCAGCCGATAGCGATAGATGTACTTGAAGTAAGCATCGGCAGCTTTTTCAAACTGGCCGGTCTCTAAGTACAGGTCGCCCAGCACAAGGTTGACGGGGAACATGAGCTGGCTGGAAATAATCGTCTTCTGACCGCCGAAGTTCTGCTGACCACCATTGATGTCGGTGTCGCCTACGCGGTAGTAGGGCAGTGCGGCATCGCGATAGTGAATGAGGTCGGGTTCAAGAATAGCCAGTATTTCATCGAGTCCCTTCCAGTTGGCCGGCAGCTTATACTCGTCGGCATTGGCCTGCGAGATGCTGGTGATGGGTTCTGTAACGAAAGGCACCTTGCCATAGGTTTTGCAGAGCTGCATGTAGGCCCAGGCACGGATGGAGTGAGCCTGTGCAATTTCGGGAATGGCAACCTTGTAACCCTGCGTGGTGAGCGTAGAGTCGCGGTGCATGATGTAGTAGTTACAGTTGTTGATGATGCGGTAGTAGAGGTAGGCCGAATCGTACTTGTTGGTGATGTCGGCGGTGAAGTTGGCAAGCTCTTTCAAGTCTTCCTGGGTGTATTGGTTCACTTGGGTGAGATCGCCGCGCATCTCGTTCACCAGCACATATTGGTCGATAGACTGCTGCACAGCCTTCAGAATGCCGAGTGTGAAGAACATGGAGTCGGTTTTCTGATCGAGTGCGGGGTCGTAGGCCAAACGGTTCGACTTAGTTTCGAGATAGTCCTCACAGGAGGTCATACCAAAGAAGATACCGCAAAGCGCAGCAAAAATTAATATATTCTTTTTCATCGTTGTGAGTTCTTTAAAGATTGATTCTTAATCCAAAGGTGAATGAACGGCTCAGAGCCACGTTGCCCGGGTCGATGCCCTGATAGAGCACAGCGTTAGAAGCCGAGAACTCGGGGTCGCTTCCCAGGTAGTGGGTAACGGTGAAGAGGTTGTTAGCTTCGGCCCACACAGAGAGTCCCTGCAGCCAGGAAAGTGCGAGGGGCACCTTGTAGGTGAGTCGCAGCGTTTTCAGGCGCAGATAGCTACCATCTTCAATCCAGCGGTCGCTGAAGCGAGCATTGCCGGCAGGGTCTCCGTAGAGAATGCGGGGAATGTCGGTTTGCTGTCCCTCCACATGCCAGCGGTTCAGCATGGCTGTGGTCTGGTTGTAGAAGTTGCTACCCGATTCGAGGAGCGAGCGCTGATAGTTGAACACGTCGTTGCCGAGTGAATAGTTGAAGCCCACATAGAGTGAGAAGTTCTTCCACATCAGGTTGGCGAAGAAGTTACCATAGATATCGGGGTTGGGGTCGCCGATGATGGTCTTGTCGCTCTCATCGATGAAACCATCGCCGTTGAGGTCTACAAAGCGCATGTCGCCGGCCATGAAGGGAATGGCATCACCTGCAGCGTTGCGACGATACAGGTAGTCAACTCCGTTGTGAGCAGTGGAAGCAGCGTTGTTGTCTTTAAACACACCATTGGTTTTGTAACCATAGAACACACCCACAGGCTGACCCACGATGGTGGCCACGTTGTTGGTGCCATATATAGAAGAGGTGTAGCCCTGAGCGTTGGCAACGAAAGAGCCATCGGCTGCCATTGTTCCGCCGTTCAAGAACACTTTGTCGTCGGCATTGGGCAGCGACTTCACCTCGTTCTTGTAGTGACCAACGCTGGCACCAACCTCAAGGTTCCAGTTCTTGCTGACGATGGGCTTACCGGTGATGGTGAGCTCGTAGCCCTGGTTCTGCAGCTTGCCGCCATTGCTCCAGTAGTTGTTGATACCGGCCACGGGGTTCTCGAAGCTCTTCAGGGTGAGCAGGTTATCGGTGGTGTGGATGTAGTAGTCGAAGTCTACGCCCAAACGGTTGTCGAGGAAATAGCCCTTAAAGCCCACATTGAACTTGCGGGTCTCTTCCCACTGAATCTTATCGTTACCGATGTTGTCGAGCTGAGCGGCAGTAGCGTTGTTCAGATACTTCAGGGCACTGAACGAGGTGCGCGAAGCCATGATGTTGATATCATCGTTACCGGCAATCTCGTAACCGCCACGGAGCATGAAGTAGTTGATGCCCGTGTTCTTGGGGAACCAACGTTCGTTGGTGATATTCCATCCCAACTGAAGGCTGGGGAAGAAAGCCCAGCGCACGCCACCCATTTTCATGGCATCTGCCTCTTTACCGAAACGGCTGTTGCTTTCGAGAGAAGCAGAAAGCTTGGCATAGTAGCGGTTCATGTAGTTGTAGTCGACGTTTGCATACCAGGTGATAGACTTCCACTCGTCGTCGAAGCCAGTAGTCTGCCTCTGCTGCATGCCGGTAGAAATGTTCGGCTGCTTGTCGTTACCACCCTCGGTGTGCATACCCTGCGGCTGGTTGTCGTCGAACTCGAACTGGAGGTATCGCATACCACCGAACACATCGAGAGAATGACGACCGAACTTCTTGGTGTACTGCAGATAGGTGTCGCTGGTGATGCTCACCTCTTTAGAGAACATAGACATGGCCAGGTCGTTGACGAGAGCCACGCTGGGGATAAGGAACTTAGGCATGCCTCCTACCGGGCGGTAGTAACGCTGAGAAACACGGTTGAGCAGATAGCTGAAGGTTTCGTTGAGCACAAGACTCTTGCTGTATTCATAGCGAGAAGCGATGGCAGCATAGAACTCAGTGTTCTCTACTCGGTTTTTGTTGATTCCCTCGCCATTGGCAAGCAGAGCAGTGGGGTTACCCAATGTGAGCGTTGCATCGTTGAGGGGTGCCAGGAAGTCGTCTGCATCGGAAAGTGTTGCTGACAGCACACCATTATCATAATAGGTGTGGGGGTTCAGGAACGGCGACTTGATGAGCGACAGGAAAGTGGGCGATGCGATAGGGCTTGAAGAAATATCTTCGGGAGCTCCATTGTCGAACACATCACGGTTCACCTTCGAGAACGACATGTCGAAACGTGTTTTCCATTCCGGAAGAATGGTGATGTCGGTGTTGAAGCGCACGTTCAAACGGTTGTAGTCGTTGCGTTTGGCAGTGCTCTCACCCAATGAGTAACCCAGCGAGAGGTTATACATACCGATGTCGTCACCACCTTGTACATTGATGTTATAGTTCTGCACCAGTGCATTGCGGTAAACCTCGTCTTTCCAGTTGGTGTCTTGTCCGAAATACTTATAGCGATAGATGTCGCGTTCGGGGTTGAGGAACTGGAACTTCACATCGTTGCTGTAGTAAGTGCCGATGTTGGGATAGGTTCCGAGCATTTCAGAAGCATAGAGGCGATACTGATTGGCGTTCATCACATCAATCATCTTGGGCTGCAACACCACACCCAAGCCAACATTGGCATCGATGCGGGTAGCCATGCTACGGCCGCGTTTAGTGGTGATGAGGATCACACCGTTGGCACCCTTGGCACCATAGATAGAGGTTCCGTTCTTGAGAATCTGCACGTTGTCGATATCCTCGGGGTTGAGGTTGAGCAGCAGGTCGTTGTAGTCGCCATAGTGCAGGCCGGTGCGAGTCTGCTGCATATCACGTATGATGCCGTCTATCACAATAAGCGGCTGTGCATTGGCATTCAGCGAATTGAGACCACGAATGAACATGGCCGAACCATAGCCCGGGCCACCCGAACGACTGATGGCGCGAACGTCGGCACCGAGCTGGTTCTCGATGTCGGTGCTCACGTTAGTGGATGTGGTGTTGAGCAGCTCGGCACCCTTGATGGCACGCACATCACTCTGCTTTCCGTACATGGCTCCGAACTTGTCGGAAATCATGGTCACCTTCAACCCATCGTTCTTACCGATGGCCACATGCTGGCTCAGGTATTGGGCTGTGTGGAAGTACAGTGCGGTGGCGAATGTGGGCACCTTGATGGTGAACTCACCTTCACCATTGGTCATGGCTGCAAAACGGTTATCGTTGAGCGTCTGGATTTGCACACCGGCCAAGGGAGCCTTGGTAACGGCATCAACAACCACGCCCTTGACTTCCATCATGGGGTATTGCGGAGCCTTGCTCACAGGCTTTTTCTTCTCTACAGTAGCAGTGTCTTGCTGCACAGCTCCGGGAGCATAGACAATCTCGTCATCGTCTTGGGCATACGCCGACGTGGAGATGCCGAAAGCCAAAAGCAGGCTGAGATAAAGAATATTATGCTTTTTCATTTGATACTACTTTTAAAAATACGACTTAATGTGTAGCAAAATACTGATACTCTGGACGTGCCTCCTTCATGTATTCGGGATGAGCCTTCAGATACTCTTGCAGTTCACGCGGCACAAGCAGGATGCAGTCGAGACGGACTTCAGAGTCGCAGGAAACGCTCTTCCCGTTTTTATAACCAGTGGTTCGGGCCTGAATATGGAGCGAAGGTCTGCAAATGTTACCCACTGCATAGCTATCCAAACCATAGTAGCAGACGGGGAACTTGTGATAACCGAGCAGGAGGGTATCGATGACACCGGCCTCCGACACCTTGGTGCGTTCACGAGTAGACGGGGTGGAGCCATCGGCGTTGAGCAGATTGTCCAAACCTGTGCGTGTGCGCTTGCCGTCTTTGAACGTGGTTGTACCATTGAGCTTACCATCTGCTTTGTGATAGCTCACCGTTGTTTGCAAACCATAGGGAAGCACGTCTTCGTCGCTGCCGCCGGCATTCTTGATGTTGCTGGGAATGGTTACGGCATAGATGGCATACTCTGTTGACATCACAAAAGGCAGGTAAACGTCAAAGATGGGTGCCGTTCCTGAGGCACTGGAGATGATGGCATAACGACCGTTGGAAACCGAACCCTTGATATTCTCGTTCTTGTTCACATTGGTAACACCATCGGTGACAATATCGTATTCGCTGCCCACAATGATATTCTGGTTCACTTCGGCCTCAATCTTGATGATGGGAGCCCAGCCATTCCAGGGGCGCAGGTTCAGGTTGTCGGTAATCCATAGGCTGCCATTACTCTTGTCGTAGCGTTTGGCACCTTCGAAGAGGTAGTCGGCATCTTCCTTATAAAGCACTTCGCAGTAAGAAGAAACCAAAGAGTCTTTCTCGCCGAACTCATTGCCGGGCTGGAAGTCAACAAGCTTCTTGTTCAGATAGCTTTTATTGTTGAAGATGAGGTTGCGCATCATCTGACTCTGAACAGCCAGCTCTTTGAGCGAGTCGGCATTGAACTTGATGGTATCCATGGTTGCCGACATACGAGCCGTTTCAGAACAATCGTCGAATACGATGTCGCTCACATAGTTGAAATAGTTGCCAATGCTTTCCTTCCCGCCGTTCCAAGCGTTGTCGGTGGGAACAATCATGGTGTAGCTGCTATCCTCGCGAGCAATGTAGTTGCCACCGCCATTGAGTATGGTTCTTCCGTTGAAAGCCTGATAATCACCATACAGCGAGTTGGTCTTCCGGAAGATAGAGTCGAGGTAGGTGATTTGCCCGTCTTGAATAGGTCCTACAACCGAGGCACTGGGCACGAACACGCTGTCGTCGAAAGAATGGAAATAGTCGCTGAAAGCACCGATGGGACCCGAGTGGGTGTTCAGGCTCTCAAAGATATTCTGCAGATAGGGGATATGGCTCGACATGGTGTGGAGCACACCGTTGCTGCTGCCGATATTGGCCTGGGCAACAGGGATGTTGTCCATGGTGAATGTACCATTTTCTTGTTTGAAGGAGAGCACCTTCTTGCTGAGCATGAACACATCTTCGTCGAGGTCGCCGGTGGCCACAAAGTTGCTTCGTGCGATGTGGTTCTTCACAAACTCCTCGCGCAGGGTGTCGATGGTGAGACGGTTCAGGCTGTCGAAGTTCAGCTCGTCGTTGGTAGGAGCCCAAACGGTGAACGACTGCGAGGTGGAAAGCAACGAATCGTATCCAACCTTCTCCAGCAGTGTGGCAAAGTTAGACAGTTCGGGATGCTTGGTCTTGATATTCTCCCAGAGGGTGATGTTCGACTCACCGAGCGACGGCGCAGCCTCGTAGTGGTCGTCCCAGTCCTGGCAGGCGGCGGTGAAGGCTCCCGTGCAAACGAGAGCCATCGCAGCCATGGCGTTTCTATATATCATTTTCCTTTTCATATTGCTTGCGGTTTAAAATTAGAACAAGTCTTCAAGGTAAAGCGGGTTGTTGTAGACATGCTCGGGAACCAGCTCGATATAGTCGAGGTGGAACTGAGTGGTGGTGTTCTCCGGGAGCACGGTCTTGAAGCGCAGCCAGTAGTTGCCCTGGTTGAGCTGTCCTTTATAGACGATACGGCGCAAGTCTTGCTCGTTTCTGCGTGCGAGAGTAGAGCCCACGGTGTAGTAGAGCGGTCCGCGCATCCAACCCAGGTTGTGCATGTTCTTATCGGTTTGCACACCATAGTCGCGCTCGTTTTCGTAGTTGGTCCAGCCAGTGGCAATGTTGGCATCGGCCTGGTTGTTACTTGCCGAGGGCACGTTGCGCATGTCGAGAGGAATGTCGGTAGCCACCATGTTACCCTGCTCGTTAGAAGTTCCAAGGAACACCTGCATCATACCACGGTTGCCGTTGGCGGTGTAACCCATGCGGATTTCATACATGCCGGCAGGCACCGGGGGCAGGCGCAAAGCAAAGTCGAAGGCACCCATACAGTTGAACTCATCCTTCTGATAGTTACTCCAACCGTTGCCCGATCCGGAGAGATAATAGAGGTGAGTATCGTCGCCATTATACATCTTCATGTTGTCGAAGAAACCATTGGGAATGCGGATGTAGTCGCCACCCAGTGCACCTTCAGAACCAGACTTGCCACCATTCTTATTATTAATGTAGGCGTATGTGGCACAACGGAAGTTGTTGTTCATCATTTCAGGGAAGAAAGCAGCATCGTCGATACGCATACGTTCGCGAAGCACCACCTGAGGAACACGCTCGTTATAAATAACGAAGTTATCTACACAGTGAATGTAACCATTCAGCGGCTGTTGCATGTCGCGGCGCTGTTCAATAGCCGCACCACGACCGTTCACATCGTGTTTGGGCACTTCGAGCACATAAGCGTAGATAGACTCGCTCGAGCTTCCCGACGACGTTTCGGTGGTGTCTTCCGACTGTTCCATGATTTGTGTCATGAGCGTGTTGTTGTCGTATCCACGGTTCACATAGCGTGTACCGGAAACCTCTTCGGCCGAAACCTTCAGCAAGGTGTAGGGCAGCATGGTTTCGTTATATTCATAGAAGCCCACCTTGGTGCTGGCCTCGTTGAGTCCGGTGTAAACGAGCCGGTCGTAGGGAATCTTGTACTTCACGATGTGGTAGCGCACAAACATGTTCAGGCAGTTCCACTGGTTGGTGTAGTCGTCGCCAGTGGAAACAGTGATGTTGTTATCGCGAACGTAGTCGTACCAGTCGGCACAGTTGGCATAAACCGAATTGGCATAGCGTACTAAGTCGGCGAACGTGTTAATGCCGGCACGCTTATAGAAGTCGTCTGGCTCCACAAAAACTGTGAATCCTACGGCACACTCTGTTGGGGTGTAGAAGTTGTAGGTGTTGTCGACACTATACTCCATGGGGTCGCCATTGGCCTGACGCTTGGTTGACTCAATCAGCGAGTCTGCCAACCCCGTTTTAGACAGAGCCTCAGAGAACAAGGTAAGGAACGAATACTTGCTCAGCTCGTTAGGCACCAAGCTGTTAGAGCGGGTGAGCATGCGGTTGAGCACATGAATGAGTCCGTTCTCGAGTTCGTTATCGATGCTGGTGATTTCGGAGTAGGAGTTCACCATGGTGTTACCTGTTGTGGGATTCACGCTGGTGGTGAGCTCACGGCCGAGCATGGTGGTGATGGTGGTACCGGGTCCCATGTCAACAGCCCAGTATTTGCGGAAGTCAACCAGGTGGAACTTGGCGATATCCACGCAGAGCGAGTCGGAAAGTCCCTCCACACCTTCCACGGTCATGCCGTTGTGGTCGGTGCGTGTGGTATCGTTCCACAAGCTGTCAACATAAATCTGCACAGCCTCGTTCACGGGAGCAAAGCAGGTGTACTTGCCATAGGCACTGAGCACCTTGTCGAGTCCGGCACGCTTCAGAATGTAGTTGAAGTCGCTGAACTCCGGCTCCGAAGCCAGGTAGTCTTCGATGGTCTGACCGGTTGCCGTGTAGAGGTTCGACTCATCGATATCCTCCGAGCAGCTGGTCAATCCGATGGCAGCAGGCAGCATGAGTGCCACAACTGCGAGTTGGCTGAAAAGCCATTTATAATTATTCGTCTTCATACGGCATTAATTTTTTTCCATTGATTTATCCTCTTTCCATACAGGATTCTGCACGAGGAGCGAATTAACCTTCGTATCGCTGAGCGGAACAGGCCAATAGAGGTGTGCTTCAGCCTTCATCTTGGCCTTCACCGATTCACCTCCGGCAGCCACCTTTCTCACCATGAGCGTCTTCATGTCTTCAGAAAGAGCAGGGAAGTTCTCGGGGTCGGGATATTCAACCAATTTCTTGGTGATATCGACATTGGTCATGTGTCGATAACCGAAACGCACCAGGTCGAACCAACGCTTACCTTCGAAACAGAGTTCGCGCAGGCGTTCAGCCATCACAAGCTGTTCCATACCGGCCTGCGAAGCAAAGGTAGTAGACCAGGTGAGCGAGTCAACGAGTGTTTTGTCGGCATCGGCTTCGTTGGAGTTTCTCTGACGTGCGCGAAGAGGAATCCACGAACGGTCGTTCACTTCCTTCACCAGCTGGTAAGCCTCACGGATGCGGCTTCCGGCATCGTCGATCCAAACGAGTGCTTCGGCCTTCATGAGCATGATGTCGGTGAGGCGATACACAATCCAGTCCATACCATACAGACCATAGGCAAAAGTAGTAGCTTCAGCCTTTTTCTGTCCGTTGGTGCTGCGGCGAACAGAAGAGTCGTACCAATCGCCTATTCCCACCATCTTGCGAATGCCTAACTGCTTTTCCAGCGAGTTGTTCACATCGAACACATTGTTCCAGAAGCGATAGTCGTGGGCATTCAGGTAGACCGACTTGGTGGAGCTGTTGCCTGTGGTGAAGAAGCACTCCATGGAGGCATAAACCTTCGGCTCGGCTTTTGTTGCCTCGCGGCGCGAATACCAAGTAGCAAGTTCGGTGTTTCCGAAACCATCCTGTGTCTGATACTGCCACTCGAGGATGCTCTCCCGCGAGTTGCGCTGAGAGCCGAAAATCATTTCGTGTGCCATGCTTCCATCAATGAGGTGATACTTTTCTTTCTCGTCGATGCGAATGAGGGCACTAATCTTTGCCATATCTTCGCGGTATTTGGCATCCATGGCATTAATCACCTTGTCGCAATACTCCACACACTTGGCATAGTCTTGCTTGGCCCCTTCGGGATCCGTGCCATGTTTCATGGAAGCACGCCACAGATAGATGTCGGCCATGAGTGCCCAAACAGAGTTTTTGGTGAAGTAGGCATAGTTGTCGCGGCTGCTGGGATAAGCTCCCGAGTTGAGCACCTTGTTCTGTGCAAACTCCAGGTCTTCGATGCAACACTGCAAAACGCTGTCGGGAGCATACTGCGGAACGTTCTCCACCTCTTGGTCAACCTCGTAAGAGTGGGTGGTGTAAGGCACGTCGCGGAACGCACGCACCAGATAGAAATAGCACAAGCTGCGCAGCGATCTCATCTGAGCCTCAGCTTCGTCGCGGTCGCCGGGATAGAACTGCGGGTCGGTGGCAGCCACCTGGTCGAGGTGGTTAATCACGATGTTGCAACGGTTGATCACATCATAGAATGCACTCCAGTCGCAATAGCCGTTACTGGGCATGATGTTGGCAGCATCGATATTCTCCAGGTTCTTTTCGTTGAGGTCTTTATATGCCTCCATTTCATCCGAACGGTATGAACCCCACATAATGGCCTTCTGCTGGATGTTGCCCTCGGTCATTTTCTTGTAGGCACCGGCAACCATTTCTTTGACATCCTCCTTCTTTTTCCAGAAGTCTTCGCCAGTGGTTTTATCCGTCGGGTAGATGGTCAGGAAGTCATTGCATGATGTGAGTGGCAATGCCACGGCAGCCATCACAACACCTATTTTAAATATATTATTGACTTTCATATCTGATTCTGTTTTAGAAACCAATGTTAACATTCAAAGTAACCGACTTGCTTCGCGGAGTGGAAGATTTGTCGTAGGCTACACCCCATGTCTTTGGAGCAACCTCCGGCTCAATGCCGCTATACTTAGACAGCACAAAGAGGTTCTGAGCAGAGAGGCTCAGCTGCAAGCGGCGCAGGCCAATAGCCTTGAGAAGCTTCTTGTTGAAGTTGTAGTTCAGCTGCACATAGCTCAGGCGCACGAAAGAGGCATCCTCCACATAGCGGTCGCTACCGAGCGAGTTCCAACCAGATTCGTAGAGCGCGCGTGGCATTTGAGTAATGTCGCCGCTCTTGCGCCAACGCCAGTTCACCGACGAGAGCTGGTTGTAGGAACCATACATCTCTTCGAGGCTCTGCCGAGCTTGGTTCACCACCTTCATACCTGTGCGGAAGCTGAAGCTGGTTTTCAGCGACCAGTCGCCATAGAAGAAGTTGAAGCCGAAACCACCCTGGAACTTCGGGTTGGCATTGCCAAGGTACACCACGTCAAGACCATTGATCTGACCATCGTGGTTCACATCTTCGTAGATGGCATCACCACCCTTGAAGTAGTAGTTGGTTCCGTCGTAGTCGTACATCAAGCTCTTGGGTTCGCCGTTGGAGTTGAGAATCACCTTGCCGTTATCGTCGAGGGCAACGGGAGCGGTGTGCGGGTCGGCATCGGTCGACGAAGCAAACCAATCGTTCAGCTTGGCACGATATTCATCTTCGCTGAGGTAGTTGTCGGTTGCCGGGTCTTTGCGCATGTCGATGAGGTCGTCGTACTCATAGCGGTAAACGCCCTTGAAGCGGTAGCCATAGATAGAGCCGAGGGGGTTACCCACCTGAATGCGGTTCAGGTAGCCGGTGCGTTCGGAAGCCTTCCACTCAGAGTTGATAGACTCAAGCACGCTCTCGTCCATGCGAACAATTTCGTTGAAGTTCTGCGAGATGTTGAAGTTGGCACTCATCGAGAACTTGCCAATCTTGAGGAACTTGTTTCCTTCGATGTTCAACTCCCAACCTTTGTTCTCCATGTCGCCCACGTTGGCCCAAGGCAGCGAGGAGAAACCAGCCGTTGAAGGAATGTGCACATTCTGCATGAGCAGGTTCTGGGTTTTCTTGTAGTAGTAGTTGAAGTCACCGGTGATGAGGTCGTTGAAGAAACCGAAGTTACCACCGATGTTGTACGACATGGTGCGTTCCCACTGCAGTTTGTCGAGCTGCAGGCTTTCCAGGTAAGCAACGGTTTGTCCGGCATAGCTACCGCCGATGTTATATTTTGCATACTGCAGGTATTCGCTTTTCGGCTGGTTACCCACGATACCCCACGAGGGGCGGAAGGCCAGCATAGAGAGGAAGCTCTTCGACCACTTCATGAACGGTTCGTCGCTGATATTCCAACGTCCGGAGAGTCCGGGGAAGTAACCCCACTTTTTCTTGTCACCGAACTTGGTGGTACCGTCTACACGCACCGAGAAGTCGAGAGCGTAACGCGACTTATAAGAGAAGTGCCCAGAGTAGATACCCGACATGGAGCGCCACTCACCGTTGCCAGTACCCATGCTCTGCAGGAAAGCCGACACAGAGGGTGAGGTGATGCCGTTGGGGATGTTCGATGTTACCAGGTTCTGGTTGTTGTTGGTACCCGTTGTGAGCTCGCCGCGCACCAGCATGGTTGCAAACCAGTCTTTGTTTCTGAATGCCGGTGTGAAGGTGAGCGTATGACGTGTGGTGATTTGCAGCGAGTTGTAGTCGTACTGCTCCATGTGGTTGTACATGCTGGTGTGCCAGGCATTGGTGGAGAGGGCACCGGGCCAATACTTAGGCTCGCTCTTCGAGAAGATATCGATGTAAACCAGTCCGGTGTAGTCGAGTCGGGTGTGGTCGTCTTCCTTACCGAGCAGGTAGTAGTCGAGTTTGAACTCAGGCGAGATACGGTATGTTTCCTCCTTACGCCAAGCCATGTTGGCAATGGCAACGGGGTTGCCCAAGTCACGAATGGCAGAGAGCTGTTTTGAAGAGGTTCCCGTTACCGAAGAACCGGCTTCGGTGCTGGCACCCAAAGGCATCATGATGTAGTATTCGTTGGTGTCGCGTTCGTCGGCACCCTGGCGGTGAACGCTCATGTTCGGTGCCATCTTCTGTGCACGACCCAAGATGTCGTCGTCGTAGTTGCGGTTGTTCTCGGTGTAGGTCAAGGGGAAGGTGGTAGAGAACTTGATGCGGTCACTCACGAAGTAGTCGAGCACGAGTTTCGTAGAGAAACGGTTCAGAGTCTGCTTGATGATGGTACCTTCCTGCTTGTCGTAACCGGCCGAGATACGGAAGTTGGCCTTTTCACCACCACCCGAAACAACCAGGTAGTGATACTGGCTGATACCAGTTTGCGTAACCTCCTTCACCCAGTCGGTATTGTTGTTCCAGTTAGGAGCATCTGCCCACTGGTCGAAGGAGGGATAGTTAATTTCGTTGATGTTGTTGGTGAAGTTACGGTCTTGTTTTGGGTTGTAGAACTCTTCCTTGAGCAGCATGGTGTAGTCGTCACCATTCAGCAGGTTGTAGCCCTTGGGCTGCCACGAAGCCTGCAAACGGAACGAGTAGTCGACCTTGGTGTTACCACGGGCACCACGCTTGGTGGTGATCGAGATTACACCGTTAGCACCACGCGAACCCCAGATGGCCGTGGCGGCAGCATCTTTGAGGATGTCGATTTTCTCAATATCCTGCGGGTTCACCGAAAGCAGCGAAGCGTATGTTTCTTCGTTGGCGTTCTGGAAGTCGAAGTTCTCGTCGGGGTTGTCGAAGATGTTACCATCCACCACAATCAGCGGTTCTGCCGAACCATTGATAGAGGTAACACCACGCAGGCGCATAGAAGTACCTGCACCCAGGTTACCCGAGTTGGCGATAATGTCGAGACCTGCAATCTTACCCTGCAGGGCTTCGTCGGCCGATGTAAACGACAGACCCTCCACTTCGCTCATGTTAAAGGTCTGTGCAGCCACAGAAACCTCGTTGTCAGGAATGGCCAGGCCGCCGCTGTTGAATTTCTTCTTGGCCACCACAACCACCTCGGTAATCATGTTCTCGTCTTCGAGTGTTACGTCGAACACCGTTTGGTTTCCGATGGGAATCAGCTTTGTCTTGTAGCCGATATACGAAATCTTCAGTTTGTTTTTCGTGTTCATCACCTCCATCGAGAAGTTACCGTTGATGTCGGTCTGACCTTGAGAAACGATACGGTTGTTGGCATCAATCTCAACGACGTTACACATCATCACGGGTCCGTCAGCATCGTTGACCGTACCCGAGATACGTGTTCCTTGCGCCATAGCCACCGTAGAGAAGAATGCGAATACGGCGAGGAACAGATATTTTATCTTGTTTGTTTTCATATCTCTTATATATAATAAGGTGTTACTCTGCGAAAGTGTAGTCATACCGGTAGATACCGTCGCTGGTTTTGGTTGCACCATCGCCCATGTCTGCCTTAGACGTTGGGTTGAGCGGTGTGTCAATCTCATGAATAACAGCAAACGAAGAGGTTACGATGCCAGTAGCACGGGTGTAGAGGTCGTTGAAGATGAAGTCGCGTGCCATTTGGTTGATCATCTTGTTGCTGTCTTTGGTAATAGAGATGGTGTTACCCGTGTTGTCGGTAACTTTCAGCACATTGCTTCCGCCTCCCACGGTAACGCGGTAGGGCACGCTGTTTTCATTCAGAGCTGCTGTGAGGCATTCCTGTCCCTTGATGGTGTTGTCAACAAACACAGAGTTTGTTTGGAAGTGGTAGCGCACGAAGGCATTGATAGCCTCACACATTGCGCGCACCTTTTCCTGACGCTGTGCATCGGTGAGGTCGGGGTATGTTACACGGTTTCTCACGTTCTGCACATCTTTCCAGGTGGGCAGTCCGGCGCGGTAAGCCTTTTCCATGGCCTCGTTGTTGGGCACATAAACAGTGTAGTTATACGACTTGAAGAAGTTTACGTCCATATCGGGGCACTTCTGTGCACCCACGCCACCGGGGTTGTTGGTGAAGATGGTGTAGAGCGGCAGCTTCGATGCACGTTCGCGCTCGTCGTAGGCATACTGCAGCAGGGCAGAACGTGCATCTTGTGTGGTTCCGGAAACACGTCCCATGGCAAGCGACATAAATTCAGAGAAGCGGTTGCGGTCTTTCACAGGGTCTTCGGTGTTGGTAACGAAAGCCGTACCGTTACGGTTGCGATAGAAGGTTGCGAACACCGATGTGAGCGGAGTTTCTATTGGGTGGTCAACAACAAGGGTTGTACCGTTGTCCTGGTCGTTGATGGCAACGATGCGCGAAGCCGGGCGACCCATGTCGATTTGTGCACCACTGCGCACTTCGCCATAATAGGTTTGTCCGTCTTCCTGGTATCCGTTGCGGTTGATGTGTATTTCCAGTCCGGCACCGTTCTTACCCAGATAATAGTTGTTGCCTTCGAGGTTCTGTCCCTGTTCCAGCACAATGGTGTGGGTGTTCAGCATGTCTTTGAACTGCGAAGCGGGGAACTGACTACCCGTGAGCTCAACCGAGTCTTTGGTCAGGTCGCGTTCATAAAGGTTGGTGGTGGTGTTGCGTTTGGCGGGATAAGAGAAGCAACGCACATAAGGCAATCCGGGTTCCACGCTTGGGTCGTAAACAAAGCTGAGGAAGCGTGGCGAATAGCCCATGTAGGGAGCGTCGAGATAGAAACCGCCAAAGGCCTTGTCGTTAGGAACGATGAGTCCGTAGTTAGAACTCATGGCGAGCAGGTAGGCATAGTAGTTGAGGTTGATGGGGAGCAGGTTGGCAATAGGCTCCGACTCGTCACCGTCGTTCACAGCATCGCGGAAGATGTTCAGGTCTTCGGCAAACAGCATGGGAGCTGTTACAGCGCTGAAGCGGTCGGGCGAGAACACCTTGTTGAGCATATAGATGACACCGTTGTTGGTGAATCGCACGTCTTTGATGGTATTGCCGTTGTTGTCGGTGGTTTCTGCCAGGTCGGCAATGGTCAGTCCCATGGGGTCACCCGAACCGGCCTTCACCACGCTGGCGAACTTGCTGGGCACCGAAGCCGAGAAAGAAGCCTTCATGAAGTTGTTGAGGAAGTCTTTCACCACATTGATTTCGATGGCATCAATATTCTCCATCAGGTTTTCCTTGGTAACAGGCTTGATAACGGCATAACGGTTCATGATGTTCTGTCCGTTTGTTTCATGCAGGAAATAGTGTTCCATAGCCTCGTCGGTGGGAACAAACATCACGGCAATGTCAGAAAGTGCATTTGTTCCCGTTGCACCGGTAGAATATTCGTTCCATCCCGGGTCGAAGGAAAGCAGGTAGTTGAACTGTGTGCGGTTGGGGTCAACACTCAGTCTGAGGCCTCCCTGCGAGCGAGCCGAGAAATAACGTTTCTGGAAGATGGTGTCGATGGGAGTCATGCGTTCGGGGCTGCCGTTGCGCTCTGCCGTTTCGTTGAACTCGGTAACCGAAGCGTTATAGGCAGAGGTGGTGCTGTAATCGACGAAAGGAGCCGAGAATCGTTCCAGCATGCGGCTGAAGTAGCGTGTGTTGGAACTTGTGCGAATGGCTTCGGCCATGTTTCCCGGGGGCACCAGCACGTCTTCGAGCTGATGGATGTAACCATTGCTGCAGGTGAGTCCCTGCATGTTGGGAGCCGGTGTGATAATCTGGTTGCGGAACACATACGACTTATCCTGCGTGTATGGTGTTCCGGTGATGATGGCGAAGTCGCTGTTGGGGTCTCCTTCGAGGTGCGTGATAGAGTTTTTGTTGAGGTACTCACGCGTGAGGTGCACCATCATGGGTTCTGTTCCGTCGAGCACCATGTCGATGCCGCGTGTGTAGAACCGTTCCCAGTATTTGTTGTTCTGCGGGAAGTTGGCAGCTCCTACGATGTGCGTGATGGAGTCGGTCTTGGCTGAGTAGGTGGTCTGCTTGATGGCGATACCCTTGTCAACGTTCGACGTTGTTCCGCTCGAGAAGGGCACGTTCGACAGCATGGTCACCAGCTGCGCATTTTTCAACATGGAGTAACGCAACAGCAGACGCTTCTGAGCAGTGGTCAGGTCTTCGTAGCATGTTACTCCCCAATTGTTGTTGCGGTAGAAGCGCTGGAAAGCCTCATCGTTGGCGGGGAAGATGGTTACAGAACCCGTACGGTTCAACATGTCAGCCTGGCCTAAGTCATCGATAAGCCGGATGTAGTCGTTGAACGTACCCGTCAGTCCTGAGGCCTCCGGATTCTTCAGTGTAGAATAGATCGGACCGTTGAGGAAACTGGGATAATTGCCCGGTTTGTCGAGGTCGTAATCATCTTCACACGCTGTGAATCCACCACAGACAACAGCCAAGAGAACACCATATAAGGTCCTCTTGGACAGTTCAAAAAAACGGTAATTCATACATTTAAAGATTTAGTTATTATATTTGTTTTCATTCGTTTTTCAACGTAGGTAGCTTTTTCAATCGGCAAATATAGCATAATATTTTTAAAAAAAATGCTTTTTTATGGTTTTTTTATGTTAAAAGTGCCTTTTGCCGGGAGTATTGTTATTTTTGTTTAACAAGTTTCTGCCCGTTGTAGATGTAAACGCCGTTGCGTTTCACAGCGTCTGGCGTGTTGGCTACCTTGCGCCCGTGCAGGTCGAAAACTGCCTGTGTGTCTCTTGGGTGAGCTTGTTGTTGCTGCACTTGGCCGATGGGGGTGGCAACCTTTTTCATCACGCGTACATTATCTATATATAAGAGCGTGTTGTTGGCTGCCCCCTGCGACTGAGAGGTGCTGAAGCCGAGTGAGAGTGTCACATCCTTGGCCTCCGAGAGTGTGAAGTCATAAACGAGCTGCTCCCACTGGTTGGGTGCCGAGGGATAGCGGTAGTCGGTGGTTTCGCCTATTTTCACGCCGGTGAGCGATGTGTTCACGTTTCCGCCGGAGGTGTTCACCGTTCGCCCGTTGTTGCCGGTTTGGTTGGGGCACTCGTATTTCATGTCTATGAGCACGCGGTATTCTCCGGCGGTGAGCGATGCTGTCTGGGTGATGGCATTGGTTCCGGCCGACCATGAGTTGAGCACGGTGAGCGTGCGCTCTCCCACGCCCTCATCGGTGACCATGCGTCCGGTCTGTGCGGCATAGTTGCCCACGTTGGAAGGGCTCACGCAATACATCGAGAGCGAATAGGGCATGGAATACATGCGGCAGTAGTTAGAAGCCGTGTTCAGGGCGTTGCCGGCCGTCCACCCCTGCACGGGCAGCACGTTGGGCCAGCTGGCATTGACAGCCGCCACCGTGTTCACATAGCAGGGGTTATAGACCACCGACCCGAGTGTTACGTTGCCCGTGGCATTGCCGTATGTCTGGTCTTCTTCGAAATTCGGGTTCACAAGGGTTTGCGGTGTGATATCTTCATAGCCTTGCGTGGGGTCTTCAACCTGTTCTTCGGGAAACGTGCCGGCTTCCTCGACCAGAAGCTCGCCTCCGCTGTAAGTCAGTTTCAAGGTTTGTCCGGCATCGAGTGTGAGCATGCCTGAGTTTGCTCCCAGGTTCTGCCTGCTGTCTTCGCAATAGCCAATCTCCATCTTTCCGCCTTCGATGGCAGTAATGAACATCTGCGCGGGATTGTCTTTAGAGAGAACAGCCTTGTAGGAACCGCTTTCGCTGTTCACCACAAACTTGGTGCTCATTCCCTTGGCGTGGTTGGGTTCCATGGTCAGTTCAATGCTCCCGCCTTGTTCAGTGATGGTGGTGGGCACATCGAAAACCGGGGTGCCCCCTTCAGGTGCTTTCAGTGCCGAGAGCACACACTTCTGGTCGCTCACAAAGTTAGCGGCCACCAGGTGCAGTGCTCCGTCGGGGTCTTCTACCATCGCTGCCCCCCACCCTGCGGGCACCTGTTCGTTCAGTTCAGCAACAGCGGCATCCAGCTGTGCTGTCTCTTGGGCTGTGATATTGCTATAATACACAAACAGGCGCTGCCCGGCCACGTCGCCCACCTTCACGGTGCGGCTCTTGTCGCTGTAGGCCGGATAGAGTTTGGCCGTCATCACCGAGTTGTTGTTGGCACGGTTGCCGAAAGCCATCTGCTTGCCGGCACGGGCCACAACGCCCAGCTCGTTATCGATGTTCACCCAGTTCGATTCTATTTTGAGCAGTTGCGAACCATCGCTCTGCTTATGTGTATCGCCATAGTAGAGTGTGCGCTTCTGCCGCGTGAGTTCGTCAACCGAGATTGCCATCAGTCCGCCCTGCTCTTTGGTGATGGTGGCATTGGCGAGTGCGCGCACATAGTCGAGATAGACCACCGCGTTGCCAGGTGTAGAATAAATCACGAACCGGTTGTTGAGTGTTCCGTCGTTGGTGTTCAGTTCTCCGTTCATGGTCCAGGCATTGCCGTTGAGTTCATACACGCCGCTCACCACGGGTGTGGCGTTGGTTCCCTTTCCGCTCACGGTATACCATCCTAAGAAGTTGCCCGTGTTGTTGGCCCTGAAGGGCACGATGATTTTGTTTTTGTCGGGCGAGTCGCTGGCAACATATCCGGTGTAGCTCTTCAGTCCGTCGCTCCACGAGAACGTGGTGAAGCGGTCGGGGGTGTAGGCTCTCACAATGTTCTGTGTTTCAATGCGCCGTGCTTCGCTGTATCGGTTGCGGAAATCAGTCCAGTCTGTGGCAACGGTGTTGACGGTGGGCATCACCTCGTGCATGAGCCAAGTCATCATCACGCGGTGTGCCTCCACCCCCATGCGGCGTGCACCCACATCGGGGCGCAGCAGCCACGACCCGTCGCTGGTAGTTGTCTGCCGTGCCTTGATATACTTATAGGCCATGTTTTCCAGCATGAGTGCGTCGGCATTGCCTAAGAAGCAGGCGTTGGTGGTGTAGCTTGTGATCTGGTCGTAGAGGAACAGGCTCCAGTCGTTGCCGTTGGGCATGGCCAGTTCGCCGTCGCAAAGGGCCAGTGGTGCCAGCACCTGGTCCCACACCTCCTGCCAATGCCAGGTGAAGGCATCGCTCTCGGTGGTCTTTTCGCCCTTGAGCAGGTGCAGGGCCAGCAGGCTTTCGGCCAATTCTTGGATGACCACATTCTGGTAACTGGTATGAAAATAGTTGTGGTTTTGCAGCGTGAAGTCATCGTAGAGGTTCTGCCCGGCATACCATTCACAGGCTTTCCTTCCAGCCACAACCGTCTGGTTGGTGGCATCGGCGGCCACGGTGTAGCAGTTGAAAGCGAAGCGCAGCATAGTCTCGTGCCAGTTCTTTGCATGCTCGTGTTGCGGCATAAGTGCCGTGGCACAGGCCAGCACGTTGGCTTCCCATCCGTTCTCCTCGGCCTTGGTGTCGCCCATATACTCTGCCGGAATCTTTCTGGTCAGCTCATAGTCGGCCTCAGCGGCCAGCAGCTTTCGTAGTTGCTCACCTTCACGCCCGTCGGTTTTCCCAAGGAAGTGGGCGGCCAGCGTCACGCTCAGGCTCCACAGCGAGCTCTCCCACTGATAGTGCATGTCTTGTGTGCCCCAGTATTTTTTGTCGGTGCAAGTCATCAGCTGGTTGCTGCGGTGAGTGCTCAAGGCATAGTTCAGTGCGCGTGAGGCCATACGCTGCAGGTCGTCGTAACTGATGCCAGAAGGCAGAGCGATGTCGTTTTCCTGACCATACTTCCACAAGAAGGCGGTGACCATGGCCATGTCGGCATTGGTGCGCACACCATCCTCGTTGCTTTGTCCGGCATTACGGGCTTTGAAGAAGCCGCAGTTGTCGCCCAGCCGGTTTTTGCCAGCGTCGGTATAGATGCTTTTGGCATACTGCATGAAACGGCCTAGCATGGTCAGGCAGCGGTGTTTCATTTCTTGTTCACCCAGATAGTCGGCTGTCATCACATCCTCGGTAGGGCTCTGTACGCGTTGTGTGTCGTCGGCCCAGAGCAAGGCCGGCATGGCAAATAGCAGTGAGAAGAGAATTGTCATAGGTTTCATGACTACAAAGATACGATGAAAGTATGTAGATGACGCTTGTTTTTCTTTTATTTAACTTATTTTATCGCAATTCGCGGTGACATTTTCCCACTTTCCGCGTCTAATATATAAACGACAAAATGAAAAGTACAATGAAAAAGATTCTTTTTACCATCGTGCTGGCCTTGGTGTCAGTGTGCGGCTTCGCTCAGCAGAATGCGGGTGAAGAGCTGAAGAAAGCTCCCGACTTCACTATGAACGACAGCGAGGGAAAGGCTGTCAGTCTCTATGAGTACATCAAGGGAAAGAAATGTGTGCTGATTGATTTCTGGGCTTCATGGTGCGCTCCTTGCCGTGCGGAGGGTAAGAATGTGAAAGCCATCTATGCCGACTATAAGGAAAAGGGATTTGGTGTATTGGGCGTCTCGATGGACACGAAGGAGCCCATGTGGCGCAAGGCCATGAACGAGGAGGCTTATCCCTGGACCCAGCTGAGCGACCTGCAGGGTTTCAAGTCGCCCGTTTGCGGTCTGTTCGGCTTCAAGGCCATTCCCGCCATCTATCTCATCGACGGAGAGGGTAATGTGCTGGCTGTGAACCTGCGTGGTGAGGCCTTGCGTGCCAAGATTGCGGAGATTTGCCAATAAGCAATACTCATCAGACTTTTATTTTAGGGTTAATATTAATAGGTTCGAGAGTCCTGCGGTTACGGCTGCAGGACTCTTTTTGTGCCCGTACATAAGAGCAGAGAGTGCCTGAAAGCACATC
>CACXFT010000030.1 GCA_902767045.1 uncultured Prevotellaceae bacterium
AAGCGTATATACTTATCCATTAGCTTGTATGATTTTGTTTTGCAGCAAAGTTAGAATAAAAAATCCGAACCGCCAAGCGATTCGGATAGAAAAGTGGATATAATTCTTTCGTAACGTTATAGAAACGTTATAGCTCCATGACCTCAGAGATGGACAAGCCTGTATATTTGGCTATCAACTCCACAGGCATATTATCGGCCTTCATTCGTCGGGCATCTTCTAAGTGTCCTTCTGCACGACCTTGCTCCAGTCCCTCGGCCTTTCCTTTCTTATGCGCTGTCTGCATGGTGCTGTAATAGTCCCAGTACTCTTTTCTGCTTTCTTCATACTCCCGGCGTTCTGTTGGAGTGAAGCGGGCTATCTCGGCCATTTCGAACAGGCGGGTGAACACACGTTCCTGCAATGCACGCGGGCGCTCCAACAGGCGGGAGAGGTTCTGAAGGGCAAACATCCACTTGTCGAACATCGTTTCAAGCTCGTCTTCCGTTTTGTTGAACTTGGGCATTTCCAAATAAACGAACGTCAGCTTGTCGTAGAAGACATGGTTGTCTTCCACATCCTTCAGTTTTATTTCGTGCCTGAAGCTGTCGGAGGGATATTCGCCATCGGGGAAAACGAAGTTCAGGATGCCGATGGTGTAGACATCCTCTAAGCGGTAGTTCCACTTCCCCTTCGGAGCTTGTTCGCGAATGGGCACCGTGGCATAGAACACACTGCGGTCTTTGAAATACTCCTGTTCGGCTTTCTGCATCTCCACGATGAAGCGCTTGCCCGAACTGGTGGTGCAGTACACGTCGAACACGGCACGACGGTCGCCGTACCCCTCGCCCAACCGCTCGGTGTTGAGATAGCTGATGTCAGTAATCTCACGACTGCTATCGTTGAACAGCGCATTCAGGAAACTAATCAGCAGGTCTTTGTTCAGTTCCGTTCCGAAGAGCTTCTTGAACCCGAAGTCGGTATAGGGGTTGATGTAGCGTTCACGTTCTTCTAAAACCATAGTTCTTTTTTTGTTTTGCAGCAAAGTTAGAATAAAAAATCCGAACCGCCAAGCAATTCGGATTTTTTCTTTTAGATGCCTTGTGGCGGGGCTCTATAGGGGGCCTATTGTTCGATTGTGGGCGGTGCCCACGCATCTTTCCATTCTATAACGGGAGTACCGTTGCTGTTGAAGCTGACGGGTAGCCAGATGTAGCGGGCATCGATGGGATGCTCAGGTCGCCAGATGTCGGCCATGAAGATGAACGTGGAGGGTTGAGTATTGAGCGACAGCACGAAAGTGCTTTGTCCGCCGAAGGTAATTTCTTTATTCGGTCCCACGCATGGATTGGGATGCTGCTCCCAAGGTCCGAAGATGTTCCGTGCCGAGAACATGCGTGCTTCGTTGGGGTCCCAACCTGTGCATCCGCTGGTAATCATCCAATAGGTGCCATTGTGTTTGAAGATGGCCGGGGCCTCGTTGTGGCCGCCCGGAGCCACGCGAATGTAGCGCCCGGTATGAGCGGTGTAGTCGTCGGTGAGTTCGGCAATCTGCAGGGTGAGGTTCTCTTCCGACGAATAGATGTGATAGGCTTTTCCATCGTCATCGACATAGACAGTCATGTCGCGCGACATCTGTCCGCCTTCCAGGTCGCGTTTCACCAGCAATCCTTTTTTAATGGCCTCCATCCATTCGTCGGTCCACCACTTATAGTGCTTTTCGCTTTTCAGGCTGTTCATGGCTTCCACATCCATTCCCTCGGGCAGAATGCCAGGGTTCACACGTCCCGAGCGCAGGAAGCGGAACGGTCCGGTCGGGTTGTCGCTCACCGCCACGCCGCAGCGGGCAGCATCGTAGCCGTGGCCTTTCAGCTCCAGGTGGAACCACATCACAAACTTCTTCGTTTTGGCGTTGTACACCACCTTCGGCCGTTCCAATATGCAACCGCGCTCAATGTCGCTACCCTTTTCGTCGGTGACGGAAAGTGCCACGCCCTCGTCGCGCCAGTTCACCAAGTCTTTCGACGAATAGCATGTTACGCCCACGAGTGCACTGCTGGTTGTGGCAGCCTTGTGTTCGCCATACCAGTAGTAGGTGTCGCCATGTTTGAGCACTCCCCCGCCATGGGCATTCACATGTTGGCCGTTGTTGTCGAGCCACAGCTTTCCCGAGTTGATGGTTTTCGTTTGGGCGGAAGCATGAGGATAATCGCCAGTGATTTGTTTGCCCACCACCAGTTTGTCGCCCGAGAGGTCTACCTCGAACAGGCAGGGCACGCGGTGGTATCGTCCGTTGATGTTTCTATGGCTGTGCACCGACATCAGCCAGCGCCCGTCGAGTGTTTTGAAGAGCATGCCATGCCCGAAGTTGGGCGGTGTGATGGGTTCTGGTTCCTGCACCCACGGTCCGTCGAGGGTTCCGCTTTCGGAGTAAGCCACGCCTTGCGTGTACACGTCGTCGATCCAGCTGGTCCAAATCATGCCCAGTCGGCCCGTTCCGGTGCGGAAGAGATAGGGGCCGTCGGTTACCTTGTTGGGTTTCACCACCCCGTCTTCCACCTCACGGCTCCAGGGCGAGTCGCTGGCACGGAAGAGCACCTTCCCTTCACCAAGCGATCCGCTCAGGTCGGGTTTCAGCTGAATTTTCTCGATGGTTCCGTTCCAGTTTTGCAGCCATTCCCCGCAATAGACCATGTAGGGCAGCCCGTCGGCATCCACCCAGAAGGTTCCGTCGAGCGTAGGTTTGGTGGCCGGCAGATAGGTTTCGTCGGCCATGGGCACATAGGGTCCCCCGGGTTTGTCGCTCACCAGCACATGCGAGGCACGTCGCGGAATCACGTTGCCCCTCACCGTATCAATCTTGATGTGTTCGTTGGTGAAGGTGGCGAAATAGTAGTATTTTCCTTGAAACTTGTGCAGTTCGGCTGCCCAGATGGCGGGGTCTTCTCCCATCCACGACTGCGGATTGGTGCGTGCCACGCGATAAGGTCCTGTCCACTGGTTCAGGTCGTAGCTGCGATAGAGCCGGCCACCTGTACCGGTCATGTAGTATTGCTGTGAAGCCGAGTCGGCCAGAATGCAGGGGTCGCTGAGCACGATGCTGTCTCGCGGCACTGTTCTAATCTGTTCTCTGCGCTGCCTCTGCCGCTGGTAAACGCGCACATAGTCAATCTCGTAGCGCATGGGCATGGCATGGTTGTCGATGGTGCCACCGTTGTCGCCCCCGATGGCCAGGTTCAGCAAGAGGTATTGGGGCCGGGTGAAAGGGTTCACATGCTGTCCGATAGAACCGTTGACGGTTTCTTTGAGTGGTATTTCGTTCATCAGCTCGTCGTCGAGATAGATGCTGATGGAGCGCGGTGTCCAGTCCATGCGCCACACATGGAACTTCTCGGCCCATAGCGGGTCTTTCTCGGTGAAGTGTGTAAAGGGAATGCGTTTGGTGTTCCACACTGCCTGGTGTTGGTAATCGTTTCCCCAGCAGGCATTGGCCAGAATGTGTGGCACGCCACCAATGCGATAATACTCCATCACATCAATCTCTCCGCACGAAGGCCAGGGCATATCTTTCCCTAACAGCCAGATGGCAGGCCAGGCTCCACCGGCAGTGGGAATCTTGGCACGCACCTCCAGTCGGCCATAAGTAAAGGAGAAAGACCGGCGTGTGGTGAGCGAGGCCGACGTGTACTCGATGTTTTTGCGTTGCGAGCGCCAGTCGTTCCCCACCTTATTATATATAGGGTTCTTACGCTTTTCGCGCCGTGCCTCAATAACCAGGCATCCGTTTTGCTGAAAAGCATTCTCGCCCTGATACCATTGGTCTTCGTGATTGCGCACGAAGCCGCGCTCCGGTTCCCACGTTTCCTTGTCGTAGGCCCCGTTGGTGTTAAATTCGTCGCTCCAGATGAGTTTCCATGTGCCTTGCGCCTGCACCTGCATGCCGAGCCACATGAGCAGCAAAAATAGTGAAGTTCGCCTCATGATGTTTCCATTGTTGGTTAGTTACACCTTTTAGACGAACCCACTATGCAATCGTTTAACGGCTATTTGCCAACGATGTAACAGTATATTGGTTATTTGCCAACAATTTTCAGAATCTTCTTGGCATCGGCATCGCCCTCGGCAGCATCCTCCTTCAGCTTGGCCAGCACCTTGTCGCCGCCTTTCTTGTTGTTCACCGCTTGTTTAAACAGGGCATTGGCCTTGGCCTGGTCGGCAGCCACGCCCTCGCCCTTCATGTAGCATTTGCCCAACTGGTATTGCGACTTGGCATGGCCCTGTGCCGCGGCTTTGCTGTACCACTGCACGGCCAGTTTGTCGTTTTCGGCCACGCCATGACCTTTGTCGTAGCAGCGTCCCAGTCTATACTGCGCCTTTTTGTGCCCTTTTTCGGCTGCGGGCTTCAGTTTGGCAATGGCAGCCTTATAGTTCTTGGCATCGTAGAGTGCCTTACCCTCTTCGTAGAGCTTGTCTACGTTTTGTGCGCCGGCGAGTGTGCAAACAAGCAGAGCCAGCAGTGTGGTTAGAATCTTTTTCTTCATCGTAATTTTTGTTTCAATCAAGTTAGTCGGATGCAAAGATACATAATTGTTGCGAGAAACGCTACACACAAAGAAGTTAAAGAAATTAAAGAAAAAGCAAAAGCATTGAGCATATCTGCTTTTGCCCCTACGAGGCGCAGTGTGATGGGGGCCTAAACAGGGGTACCTTTGGAACGCTCAACTCTCAGCTATCAACGCTCAACTCTATACGTTTTGGGTTCATACATGTCGTGTGTAGCAATGCTACATGGGGCATGTAGCAATGCTACACATCACATGTAGCATTGCTAAACATCACATGTACGAAACCAAAAGCTAAGGGTTTGCAAGCCAAAAGCAGTTTTGAGGGTGTGGCAAAAGCCCGGAGGGGCGACAGAATCGCAGACTGGCGGGATGCCCCGCCGGGGCTTGTTGCATACGTTTTATCACATACTTATTCTGGCACTGCTCAGAGTGAAGAGTTGCACGCATTTAACTTGTTTTAGGGAGATTTGTTTGCACATATAAAAAAAAAAGCAGAACTTTGCGCTTCAATTATAAAATTAATTTGCAAAACGAAACTTTTTGTTATGGAAATATTTCTCATCAAGTGCCTGCAACTCATTCTGTCACTGTCTATTTTGATTTTGCTTCACGAGGGCGGGCATTTCTTCTTCTCGAAACTTTTTGGTGTGCGCGTAGAGAAATTCTACCTCTTCTTCGATGCCCGCGTGTGGAAATGGGATGGCAGCATCTTTAAGTTCAAACCCAAAAACAGCGATACGCAATATGGCATAGGCTGGCTGCCCTTAGGCGGCTACTGCAAAATTGCGGGCATGGTTGACGAGAGCTTCGATGTTGAACAGATGAAACAGCCTGCACAACCCTGGGAGTTTCGCACCAAACCGGCCTGGCAACGGCTGTTCATCATGATTGGCGGCGTGTTGGTGAACTTCTTGCTGGCTCTGTTCATCTATGCCATGGTGCTCTTCACCTGGGGCGACGAGTTCATCAGCACGCGCAACATGACCATGGGCATGAAGTTCAACCAGGAGGCCAAGGCACTGGGATTTCAAGACCACGACATTCTGATTGGCACCGAACAGGGCGAGTTCAAAGAATGGGGGGCCGACATGTTCCGCGCGCTCTCTGAAGCTCGCCGGGCCGACATCATACGCAACGGCAGACCCATGAGCATCGCACTGCCGGGCAACCTGAACCTGCTCGACATGATCAAGTCTACACCCAAATTCGCCATGCCCTTCATTCCGGCCGAGGTTGACAGCGTGATGCCGGGCACTCCGGCCGAAAAAGCGGGCATGCGCAAAGGCGACAAGCTGCTGGCCGTGGGGGGAGCGAACATTGACTCGTGGAACGAGTTCCAAGACCAGCTGGGCCGTCTGGCCGACATGCTCACCGAGGCTAAAACCCATGCCGACTCTGTGCGCATTCGCACCACCACCGTGGTGTTCGCCCATGCCAACAGCGAACAAGCTGACACGGCACACATGGTGCTCACCGACGACCTGAAGATGGGCGTGGGCATGAGCAGTCTGCTCAACTATTATCAGCCCACACGCGTGGAATATGGCTTCTTGGAGTGCTTCCCCGCTGGCGTGGCCTACGGGTGGAACATGCTCAAAGGCTATGTGGGCGACCTGAAATACCTGTTCACTTCCGACGGGGCGAAAAACGTGGGAGGCTTCGGAGCCATTGGCAGCATGTTCCCCGCACAATGGAACTGGCACGCCTTCTGGCTGATGACGGCTTTTCTGAGCATCATTCTTGCCTTCATGAACATTCTGCCCATTCCGGCACTCGACGGCGGACATGTGCTGTTCCTGCTCTACGAAATCATTACCCGCCGCAAACCTTCGGAAGACTTCCTCATCAAAGCCGAGTATGTGGGATTCGGGGCGCTGCTGCTGTTGATGATTGCAGCCAACCTGAACGACATTCTGCGCTGGCTGGGATATATGTAAGCCTACCAAAGAAACCTAAGCTACTGCAAACCACTGCCTGAAAAATAATGAAAAAAGAAGCCCTTTTAGACGTTTCGGTACTGCTGCTGTTCTTCAACCGGCCTGAAACCTTTGGCAAGGTGTTTGAAGCGGTGCGCCAGGCACGACCTGCCCGACTGTTCCTCTACCAAGACGGGGCCCGTAACGAACACGACCTGCCCGGCATTGAGGCGTGCCGCGAAATTGCAAGCCACATCGACTGGGAGTGTGAGGTGCACCACTACTACCAGGAACGCAATTTCGGATGCGACCCCTCGGAATACATCTCGCAGCGATGGGCGTTCTCGCTCACCGAGAAGTGCATCGTGCTGGAAGACGATGCCGTGCCGGCTCTGTCGTTCTTCCCCTTCTGCAAGGAAATGCTCGACCGATACGAGAACGACGACCGCATTACCATGATTTCGGGTTTCAACATCGACGAGCAGACAACCGATGTGGCACAAGACTATTTCTTCACGTCGGCTTTCTCTATCTGGGGGTGGGCATCGTGGCGACGCGTGGTGAGCCAGTGGGAGGGCGACTATGCCTTTCTCGAAGACGAACAAACGCTGCGCCAGCTGAAGGCTCTGGTGAAGGAACGACACCTGCGCAGCGACTTCATCAAAATGTGCCAAGACCACCGCGACGCAGGAAAGGAGTTCTACGAAAGCATCTTCTGGGCACACATGCTGCTCTCGAACGGACTGGCCATCATGCCACGTCTGAACCAGATTGCCAGCATGAGCGCCACCGACAATTCCACCCATTTCTCATCGCTGAAAACCATGCCGCGCGGTCTGCGACGCATCTTCACCATGAAGAGTCACGAACTGAAGTTCCCGCTTTCGCATCCGCGCTATGTGGTGGAGCATGTGGCCTATAGCCAACGGCTCTATCGCGTGCATGCCTGGGGGCATCCCTGGGTGAAGGTGGCACGCTCGTTCGAAGAACTCTTCCTGAACCTGCGCTATGGCAACTTCGCCCACATAGGCCGTTCCATCGCCCGCCGCCTGCAGAAATGGACGGGAACGTTTAAGCATGCGTAGCGCAGGGCGCGGCGCGGAGCTAAAGCAGAAAGCAGAAAGCAGAAAGCAGATGCGCTATAGAAACTATAGGCGCTATAGAAGCTATAGAAACTATAGAAGCTATGGAAGCTATAGAAGCTATAGAAACTATAGAAGCTATGGAAACTATAAACTATGAACTATCAACTATGAACTACAAAGTTGCCTTCTTCTATGAGAACAGCGGCCGCGTGGGTTTCAACTTCACCACCATTGCACAGGGCAACCCGGGCATTGGCGGAGGTGCCTATATGTTCTACTTAGTGGCATGGCTGCTGGCCACACGCCACAACGGAATAAGCGTTACGCTGCTCAACACCCACAAGGGACAGTTTCCACCGGAACTGAAGGTGGCAGAGGTGAACGACATGGAAGATGCTGCCCGCTACTGCCAAGAAAACGGCATTGAACACCTGGTGGTGAAGCACAGCGATTCGAACCTGCAGCACCGCGAGCTCTTCAACTCCACACAAGGTCCCAAGCTGATTGTGTGGTGCCACAACTTTGCCAATGGCCGCCAACTCAGCTTCTATGCCAAGAGCAAGGCGGTGGAACGCCTCATCTGCGTGGGCAGCGAACAGATGGACCGCTACCGCGACCACGAAGCCTTTGCCAAGTCTGACTACATCTTTAACTGTGTGGTGGCTCCCACAAGACAGCAACACCAGGCCGTTCAAGAAAACAACGCCTATGCCAACAATTCGGTGGTATATATTGGGGCTGTGATTCCCTCGAAAGGCCTTCACCTGCTCACCGCGGCATGGCCCAAGGTGAAAGCGGCGGTGCCCGATGCCCACCTATATATAATAGGTAGTGGGGCTCTCTATGGCGGCAACCCCCAATTAGGCCCCTGGAACCTGGCAGAGCCTGCATACGAGATGCGGGTGCTGAATCCCATCTTGGTGAACGGCAAGCTGATGGAGGGAGTGCACCTGTTGGGCGTGCTCGGAAAAGAGAAATACGATGTGCTCAGCCAAATGCGGGTGGGGGTGCCCAATCCGTCGGGCGAAACCGAAACGTTCTGCATCAGTGCTGTAGAGATGCAGCTCATGGGCGCACGCATCGTGTCGAAACAGTGCCCGGGCTACCTCGACACCGTGCGCAACGGCGTGCTGGTGAAAAAGAACAAAGATTTGGCCGAAGCCATTATTCAAGAACTAAAAGACCCCCGAAACAAAAAAGAAACAAACCTCGCTCATAACCATGAGGGAGGATTGTTTCACGATTTCTCAACTTCTTCGGTTGCCCACGACTGGGAGCAGCTGATTACCTATGCCATTCCCGAGGGCAGACACCTGCACCCCATCCTACCCTTGCGCAACCCCCGGTTCGAGAGCAAATGGCTGAAAGAACGGTTGCGGCAGTGCAAGCAACGCCTGCCCTGGCTCTACCGCGTGCTGCCCATGGTTGACCGCTGGTATGAGCTGAGGCGAGCCATTGAGCGCCGGCGCTCTTAACCGAGCAGCCGGCGAGAGAGATAGCGCACGGGATACCACACCGAAAGCCAACCCATGGCAAGCACGGTAACGAAGATTACCACCACATCTGCATAGTGAACGCTCACGGGATAGGCATCAACCACAAACGAACCGGAGCTTTCGCCAAGTGCCACCACACCAAACGTTTGCTGAATCCAACAGAGCAGCAAGCCTACAGCTATGCCGAGCACGGCACCCAGAGCAGAAATCATGCGCCCTTCGAAAAGGAATATCTGCACAATCTGACGGTCGCTGGCTCCCATGTTGCGCAGCGTAACCACATCGTCTTTCTTGTCGATGATGAGCATAGAAAGACTGCCAATGATGTTGAAACAGGCAACCATCAGAATAAAAGTGAGGAAGATGTAGGCAATAAACTTCTCTATTTGCATGATGCGGAACGTATCGGCCTGCTGTTCGTAGCGGTCGAGCACCTGATATTTCTCACCCACAACGTTGCGCATGCGCTCCTTCACACCATCAATGTCGCTGCCCGGTTTCAACCGGAACTCGAGCGACGAGAGCTCGCCCTGCAGTCCGAAGAGCCGGCGTGCAAAGGCTATGGAGGTGATGATGTAGCTCTTGTCGTATTTCCCTTGCTTCACGGCAAACACACATCCCGGCGAAATCACCGAGTCTACAGAGAAGGCCGTCGAAGGATCGGTGAGGTCGGGCTGTCCCTCGCGCATGGGGGCATAGATTTTCATGAAGCCGGGGAAATAGGCCCCCAAGCCCAGTTCGCCGGCCAGCCGAATGCCCGGTGTGCCATATTCAAGGTTGGCAGCATGCAGCTGAAACTCGCCATCCTCGGGATAGAGAATATCGCCAATGTGGGTGAGTTCGGCAAAGTTGTCTTCTACGCCTTTCACTGTGACCATAGCCTGACGGTCGCGGAAAACAGCCAGGGCCTGGTCTTCCACACACTCGGTGGCCACATCCACCTCATCCATCTGCTTGAGCTGAAGCAGCAGCGGGTCGTCGGCAGGTGCTGTCTTGCCCATGGTGGGGCGCACCTCAATCTGCGGGTCGAAAGCAGTGAAGAACGAAGCCACCAAGTCGTGGAACCCATTGAACACACTCAGCACAATCACCAAGGCCATAGTGCCCACCGCCACCCCCACCACCGAAATGGCAGAGATGACGTTGATGGCATTGGTGCTTTTCTTTGAAAAGAGATAGCGGCGTGCTATAAAAAACGGAAAGTTCATACAGAGAGTGGCCTGATTCTATTTCTTCAAAAGCTCGTCGATGTGTTCGATGTAGTCGAGGCTGTCGTCGATGAAGAAACGCAGCTCGGGCACTATGCGCACCTGCTTGCCCACGCGTGTGCCCAACTCGTAGCGGATGGTTTTGGCGTTGGCATTCACGTTTTTCAGAATCTCTTCACCTTTCTCGCTTGGAAACACGCTCAGGTAGGCGGTGCAGATGCCCAGGTCGGGACTCACGCGGGTGCGCGTTACACTCACCATCACCCCATGCATGGCACGGGTTTGACCTTGGAAAATCAGGCTCAGCTCTTTTTGGTAGAGCCGTGCAATTTTATTTTGTCTTGTTTCTTGCATATTCTTCTTTCAGTTGTTTCATTCTTGTCTGGTAGTCGTGCTTGAGCAGTTTCATATACTCCTGCTTGGTGATGCGCATGAACGAACCGTGCTGCGGAGCGGTAACGCCCTTGATGTCTACGGGGTCGTGGAAGTTGCGCAGGTTTTCGTCGGCCTTGCAAATGCGGTAGTGCTTGGGGTTGTCGCTATACTGTATGTAGGCCACGCGCCAGGTGGGGTCGCCGATGAGTTGGAAAGCACTCGACCCCTCGCAGTTCTTTTTGCCTTCGAAGCTCACATAGTCGTCGGCCACGGGTTCGCCCCATCCATGAGTGAGGTGGTCGCTGGTGGCGGTGAAGATGCCGTGCTGTCCGCCCTCTTTCTTGATGAGCATGTGGTATTTGCCATCGGCCAGCAGGTTGATGTCGGCATCGATGGTGGCATATCCCCAGTCGAAGAGCAGCTTGGGTTGGGTGAGACGGGTGAACGACTTGTCGGCATAGCTATAGTACATGCGGTCGTATTGTTCTTCGGGGCGGTTCAGCATCGAGTAGTAGATCATGTAGCCGCCGCGTTCGCCATTCTCCCACACATAGTCGGGGTCCCAGAATATCTGTGGAGCCCACACGCGGTTGATGGTTGACCAGTCTTTATAGACACTCTTATCCTGCGGATTGGAGAAGATGGAGGTTCCCTTGCGGTAGTCGAAGGTAACGCTGGTCCAGTGGATGAGGTCGTCGCTCTTGAGCAGGTCTATGCCGTAGTTGTCCCACTTGTGCGACTTAGCCACGCACATGTCGGTGGTTACCATCACATATCCCTTACCATCGTATGAACGGGTGATGAAGGCATCGCGCTGTCCGCCCTCGATGCGAGCATGTTCCTGGGGGTTCATGATAGGTTCGCCGCCCAGAATGTCGGTATAGTTATAACCATCGCGGCTCACGGCGTATGCCGTGTATTCGCCCTTGTCGCTCATGTGGCAGTAGAGGTAGCCATAGTCGCCCTTCACCACGTTTTGTGCCGAAGCCGTCAGTGCTGTGGCGGCCATCATCATTGTTGCAAAAATAGTTTTCTTCATCATGTCTGTAGTTTTATGGTTTAGTTATTTATCATTTATCATCTATCATCTATCATTTATCATTTATCATTTAGCGGCCTCCGGCCGCGCCATATCTCCACCGAGTTGATAATGTTCTGCCACAGAATATAGCAGCCGGGGCCCACCGTAGAGAGGGGGGTCAAATAGGTGTAGGCCACCCAGATGGCAAAGGCCGTGTTCTTTTGGCCCAGTCCCTGACCGGCCTCAACGGTGGCTCCGAAATAGTGCCCAATCCAGCGGCCCACGGCAAACTGCACAATGCAAAGCAGCAAACCCAGCATGCCTATGGCCAGCAGAAACAACGCCGGCACCTGGGCATGGCAGATGTTCTTCACCGTGGTGCCCGAAACAAGCATCAGCGAGCAACCCCACATATAATAGGAAAGGTCGCGCACGGAAACAATGCGACGGTGCAGCTGCCGCACATGGTGTTTCACCATGTATGCTGCCGCCATGGGAACCACCAACACCAGCATCACTTCGTATAGAATGGTGAGGAAGGCTGAGAGAAACGTGATATGGCTCCCTTTCTCTACCATGGGGAAACAAAGGGGAATGAGCAATGCCGTGAGCAGGTTGGAGAGCAGCGTGTAGGTGGTCATCTGTTCAAGATTGCCACCCAGCTTCTGCGTCACCACCGGCGCTGCAGCCGCACAGGGAGCCACAACAACCGTGAGCAAAGCCTCCATGAGAATGAGATTGCTGCCCGTGAGTTCATAAACGAGTATCAGTGCCATAACGGTGAGCACAAACAGCAACTGAAACACGCCCACCCACAGATGCCAGGCCACAGGGCGCAGCTTATGGAAATCGACCTTGCAGAAGGTGACGAAAAGAATGAAAAACATGAACACCGGAAGCAGCTTTTCGCACACGGGCGCAAAAAAACGTGCCGCCCCGTCCAGCATTGGCACATAGGCAAACACCAGATAGAGCAACGTTCCCGCGGCAATGGCCACAGGCAGCGTCCAGTTCTTCAAAAAGCGAATCACACTCATTATTGGCGCAAAGATACAACTTTTATTTGGAACAAAGTGCTTTAAGGTGCGAAAAACAAATTCATTTGTTTTGTATTGCTCTCGACTTTTCGTAACTTTGCACCATGAGCAAGAAAAAACAACCAGCAATTATTATACCTGAGGGAACCACCGAGGTGCTGCTGCATGCCTGCTGCGCTCCATGTTCGTCGGCCATCGTTGAATGGCTGCTGCTGCACGGTGTGCGACCCACCATCTATTATTTCAACCCCAACATCTACCCACGAGAGGAATATGAGATTCGAAAACAGGAGAGCAAGCGCCATGCCGAAAGCTTGGGCATCAACTGGATTGACGGCGACTACAACCACCCTGCATGGCTGCACTGCGTGAGCGGACTGGAAGGGGAACCGGAACGCGGAGGCCGATGCCAGCTGTGCTTCAACATGCGACTGAAAGCGGCGGCACAGGAAGCCAGCAGACTGGGACTGCGCGTGTTCACAACCACGCTGGCCTCGTCGCGCTGGAAAAGCCTCGAACAGATTGAACGCGCCGGACAGCTGGCTCAAGAGCTTGTGCCGGGCACCCTGTTCTGGGCGCAGAACTGGCGGAAAGGCGGGCTCTATGAACGGCGCAACCAACTGCTGCGCGAGTTCCAGTTCTATAACCAGCAATACTGCGGATGCGAGTTCAGCATGAGGGGGAAGCGTTAATCTTCTAAAATCTTTTCTGTATCTCAAATAATATATGTACATTTGTAGCGAATTGTGGATTCACCACCACTACCCGACTTATACTATCATCATAACATAAACAACAAAAACCTATGAAGAAAACTATTCTGATGGCTGCCTTGTTGGGATTTGCCTTGAGCGGCAACGCTGCCAAGGCCAAGAAACAAACAGCACCGGCCCCGGCACCTAAGCCGCAGGCCACATTCACCGAGTGGCACGACCTGCAGGTGAACGAAGTGAACCGCATGAACATGCACGCACACTTCTTTGCCTTTGAAAACGAAGCCCTGGCCATGAAGGGCGACATGAGCAAGTCGGCACGATTCCTCTCGCTCCACGGCACATGGAAATTCAACTGGGTGGAGAATGCCGACCAGCGACCCACCGACTTCTACAAAACCGACCTCGACGACTCGAAGTGGGGTAAGATGCCGGTGCCCGGTATGTGGGAACTCAACGGATATGGCGATGCCGAATATGTGAACTCGGGATTCGCCTGGCGCGGACACTTCAACGAACAGCCGCCCGCTGTGCCGGTGAAAGACAACCATGTGGGCTCATACCGCCGCTCGTTCACCATTCCCGCCGACTGGGACGGCAAGCAGATTGTGGCTCACTTCGGTAGTGTAACCTCTAACATCTACCTCTATGTGAACGGCGAATTTGTAGGCTACTCAGAAGATGCCAAGGTGGCTACCGAATTCGACATCACCGACTATGTGAAGCCGGGACAGGAAAACCTCATCGCATTCCAGACCTTCCGCTGGTGCGACGGCTCGTGGTGCGAAGACCAAGATTTCTGGCGACTCTCGGGCGTGGCACGAGACAGCTACCTCTTCTGTCGTGAAAAGAAAGCTGCTCTCGACGACCTGCGCATCACTCCCGACCTGGTGAACAACTATACCGACGGTGTGCTCGACATCACTGCCTATCTGCAGGGACAGGCCGACGTGCTTCTCACACTCTTCGATGCTGACGGAAAACAGGTGGCAGAAACAACTATCACACAGTGGAACGACCGCAAACCGGCTCAGAGCGCTGCTCGCATGGAAGTGAAGAACCCACAGAAGTGGACGGCCGAAACACCTTATCTGTACACCCTCGTTGCCAAGGTGATGAGCAAACCGGCCACCAAGAAGGTGGGGCGCAAGGTGGTTGCTGCCGGAGAACCTGCCGTGGTGGAGGTGATCAAACAGCGCGTGGGCTTCCGCAAAGTGGAAATCAAAAATGCACAGCTGCTGGTGAACGGAAAGCCGGTGCTCATCAAGGGTGCCGACCGCCACGAACTGGACCCCGACGGCGGCTATGTGGTTTCGCGCGAACGCATGATTCAGGATATTCAGATTATGAAACGACTGAACATCAACGCCGTGCGCACATGCCACTATCCCGACGACCCCATCTGGTATGACCTGTGCGACGAATACGGACTCTACATGACTGCCGAGGCCAATCAGGAAAGCCACGGATTCGGTTATGGCAACGAGGCCGAAGCCAAGAAAGAAAAGTTTGCACTGCAAATTCTGGAACGCAACCAGCATAACGTGATGACTTATTTCAACCACCCGGCCATCATCGTGTGGTCACTGGGCAACGAAACAGTTAACGGACCTAACTTCGAGGCTGCCTACGACTGGGTGAAGGCGCAAGACCCCTCACGCCCCTGCCAGTGGGAACAGGCCGGACGTGACGGGCGCAACACCGACATCTTCTGCCCCATGTACTACACACCCTGGCACTCAGAGGCTTACTGCAAAGACGACAAATACCAGAAACCGCTCATCCAGTGTGAATATAACCACACCATGGGTAACTCGTCGGGCGGACTGAAGGAATACTGGGAACTGGTGCGCAAATATCCGAAGTATCAGGGTGGCTATATCTGGGACTTCGTGGACCAGGCGCTGCACCGCACGCCCAATGCCAAAATGCTTTCGGCTTCGCTCAACGAACTGAACCGCATTGCCAACCTGTCCTATCCGGAACTGAACAAAATCAACTATACCTATGGCGGCGACTATAACCGCTACGACCCTTCTGACAACAACTTCAACTGCAACGGAATCATCGGACCCGACCGACAGCTGAACCCGCACGCCTACGAGGTGGCATACCAATACCAGAACATCTGGGCACGACCCGTAGACCTGAAGGCCGGCAAGGTGGAGGTGTTCAACGAATACTTCTTCCGCGACCTGAAAAACTACAAGCTGGTGTGGACTCTCATGGTAGACGGAAAGGCTGTGCAGAACGGAACGGTTGACAACCTCGACGTGGCTCCGCAACAAACGAAACAGTATACACTGGGCTACCAGCTCAACGATATCGCCGAAAAGGCTGAGGTGCTGCTCAACCTGAGCTTCCAGCTGAAACAGGCAGAACCGCTGATGAAAGCCGGACAAGAGGTGGCTGCCAACCAACTGAGCATACAAAAATGGGGATATGGTTGCTGCAACTTTGAACAACAAACCAAGGCTACGGCATCGAAAGTGCAGCTGGAACAAAAGAAAGGCAACGACATCTGTGTATGGAACGAAAACTTCTCGGTGAAGTTCAACAAAACAACCGGACTGCTGACTGCCTACACCGTGCTGGGCAACGACCTGCTGGGCGAGGGTGGTACACTGCGCCCCAACTTCTGGCGTGCGCCCACCGACAACGACATGGGTGCCGGCTTGCAGCGCAAACTGAAGGTGTGGAAGAATCCTTCAATGACACTTACTGAGCTTACCGCCGTGAAAGACAAGAAAGCCAACAATGTGACCGTGAAGGCCGTTTATGACATGCCCGACGTGAAGGCACAGCTCACCATGACATACGTTATCATCGAAGGTGGAGCTATTCATGTGTTCGAACAGATGACTACCGACCCCGAGGCTAAGGTGGCCGACATGTTCCGCTATGGCGTGGTGGTTGATATGCCATACGCCAGCGACAAGAGCCAGTATTATGGCCGCGGACCCATTGAAAACTACAGCGACCGACGCGACTGCATGCCCATCGGCATATACACTCAGACTGCCGACGAACAGTTCTTCCCCTACATTCGTCCGCAGGAGAACGGAACCAAAACCGACATGCGCTGGTGGGAACAGCGCAACGGCGAGGGATTCGGACTGCGCGTTCAGAGCTGCGATGCCTTCACCGCCAGTGCACTGCACTATAACATCAGCGACCTCGACGATGGCGACGACAAAGACCAGCGCCACTCACCCGATGTGCCCAAGTCGCGCTACACCGAACTCTCACTCGACCTGGTGCAAACAGGCGTGGGCGGCATCAACAGCTGGAACGGCGACGCTCAGGCTCTACCCAAATATCGTGTGAACTACAAAGACCGCACATTCAAATTCTGGCTCATTCCCGTTAAGCAATAAGACATGAACGTAAAAGAATATATTCAGCAATGGGCTGACTCCTACAAGACCGACCTCACCCAGAACATCATGCCGTTCTGGATGAGGAACGGTCTTGACCGTGTGAACGGCGGGGTGTACACCTGCCTGAACCGCGACGGCTCGCTTATGGACTCCACCAAATCGGTGTGGTTCCAGGGACGCTTCGCCTTCGTGTGCGCGTACGCATATAATAATGTAGAGAAGAATGAAGAATGGCTTGCTGCGGCCAAAGCGACGCTCGACTTCATTGAACAGCACTGCTTCGACAGCGACGGGCACATGTTCTTCTCGGTAACGGCCGACGGGCGCGGACTGCGCAAACGCCGCTATGTGTTCTCGGAAACCTTTGCCGCCATTGCCATGTCGGAATATGCACTCGCCACAGGCGACAAGAGCTATGCACAGAAAGCCTTGCGCCTGTTCGAAGACACACAGCGATTCCTGAACACACCGGGATTCCTGCCGGCGAAGTTCCAACCAGAGGTGCAGCTGCAGAGCCATTCCATCATCATGATTCTCATCAACGTGGGCTCGCGCATTCGGGCCGTCATCGACGATCCGAAACTCACCCAACAGATCAACCACTCTATTGAATGCCTGCAACGCTACTTCATACACCCCGAGTTTAAGGCGCTGCTTGAAACCGTGGGACCACAAGGCGAGTTTATAGACACGAACATGACGCGAACCATCAACCCGGGCCACTGCATCGAAACATCGTGGTTCATCATGGAAGAGGCCTGCCGACGCAACTGGGACGAGAAACTGCTGCAAATGGCACTCACCATCTTCGACTGGTCGTGGGACTGGGGATGGGACGAGCAGTATGGGGGCATCATCAACTTCCGCGACTGCAGGAACCTGCCTCCTCAAGACTATTCGCAGGACATGAAGTTCTGGTGGCCACAGTGCGAAACCATCATCGCTTCGCTCTATGCCTACTTAGCCACACACGACGAAAAATACCTGCAACGCCACCGCATCATCAGCGAATGGACCTACAGCCACTTCCCCGACACGGAGTATGGCGAGTGGTATGGCTATCTGCACCGCGACGGCACCGTGGCACAACCGGCCAAAGGAAACCTCTATAAAGGCCCGTTCCACATTCCGCGCATGATGATTAAGTCGTATGTGCTGTGCAACGAGATATTGGCATCGCTGCGCGACTAAATGATAAATGGATAAATGATAAATGATTAAAAAACATCAACCATAAAAATGTCAGACAATAACAATCAACAACGCCCCGGACAGATTCAAATGGATCTGAAACCAGAAATTGCATCGGGCGTGTACAGCAATCTCGCCCTCATCAGTCATTCACACAGCGACTTCGTGCTCGACTTTGCCCGCATTCTGCCGGGTATGCCCAAGCCCGAGGTGTGCAGCCGCGTAATCCTGGCTCCCGAACATGCCAAGCGCCTGCTGGCTGCCCTGCAAGAGAACATCATGAAATATGAACATGAGTTCGGAAAGATAGAAATTCCCAACCAGCAGCAGCGCACCATCGCACCCTTCGGAACAGGCAAGGGCGAAGCCTGAGTGTACAACCTAATGCCACACCCTTGCAAGGATGGAACAATTAAGCAGAAAAAATCCGAACCTCTTTGGCGGTTCGGATTTTTTCTTTTACCTTTGCCCACAGAGACTCACCCAAATCGGTGAAGACGCCTACCGATACTGGCGCGACTACGAAGAAATGCTAACCCTGTCGCGCAATCCCCTCTTTCCCGTGAAAAAGAACCTGAACGGCAACGTGACCGGTGCCCTTGGCTGCTGGTTCGGCTATGGTGCAACCCAATACCAGGTGGTCATAGAGGAGAAATAAAGTATGAGTGCCATGCCGTGCATGTCGGGAGATAGATTTTACCTTCTCGCTGCCGGCGAGGTCGGCGATGGTGCGGGCAACCTTGAGGATGCGGCTATAGGCACGGGCAGAGAGTTTTAATTTCTACTTTCATTCCTTCTTTCTGCCACGTTTTGCTCTCTTTTCAATGGCTTTAATGCTTTCC